>CAZTLC010000087.1:0-2659 GCA_964614295.1 uncultured Aquificaceae bacterium
TTAAAATTATATCTAGTATCATAGTATTTAGCTTTTAATGGTATTATCATTGTTAAGATGGATGGTTTTGAAATAAAAAAAGAGCTTGATATAACTGGTGAGGTTTGTCCTTTTACCTTTGTGAAGAGTAAATTGGCTTTAGAGACTATGGAAAAAGGGGATATACTAAGGGTTATAGTAGATTATGAGCCATCTGCGGTGAGCGTTCCAAAGAGCATGAGGGATGAAGGGCAAGAGGTATTGGCCACCAACAAGATAGATGATAGAAGGTGGGAAATAATCGTTAGAAAGGCAAGATGAACATACTTATAGTAGTTACATCAAACCCTTTTTCAAAAGACTTTGACAGCGTATATAAGCTATCAAAAGCACTGATAGGCAAAGCAGAAGTGAGCATTTTCTTAAGTGGTAACGGTACTTACTGGCTTACTTATGATATGACAAAAAGTTTTTTGGATATGGGTATAAAGATAATATACTGTGCTCACTCGGCCCGTCAAAGAGGTATTGAAGAATCTATAAAATCCCAAAACTTTGTATCCAGCTCTTCTTACGATATGTTTAGAAAGATATCGGAGTTTGATAAGGTTATAAACTTTAATTGATATGATAAGCTTTATACTTAAATCAGAACCGTTTTCTTGGAAAGCTCACGAAGGGTTGAGGCTTGCAGCGGCAAGCGGTATAACAAACGATACAAATGTAATATTCACAGGGGATGGTATATACGCCATCACAAAATGGCATCCGGAAGCACTTAGCATAGCAAGCTTTGAAAAGATGTTAGAACAAATGAGCATGCTAAAAATAAGCTTTTATGCAGAAAGCTCTTGTCTGGAATCAAGGGGCTTAAAGCCTTTTGAGTTTATTATAGAGCCAGAGATTATAACATCTGAAGATATGCAAGATATTATATCTAAATCAAGGGCGGTATTGATATGGTAGAAAACCCAAATACCGTTTGGCTTGTAAGGAAGTTTGGGGATTTTAAGAGTAGTTTATCATCAGAAAACGATATTGTAATTCTAATCCAAGATGCTGTTTTAAGGGCACCCAATAAAAATTGGTATCTATGTAAAGAGGATGTGTTGGCAAGGGGACTCAAAGTCCAAGAGGAGTTCTTGCTTAGCTGGGAAGACATATCAAAGCTCATACTAAAAGCCAAAAATGTGGTGGTATGGTAAATGTGGTATATATCAAAAACTTTTAGATTTGAAGCAGGGCATAGAGTCTGGAAGCAAAACCTTTCATGCTCAAGAGGTTCAAGTTTGGGCTCTGATTGTGTGGAAAACAAGTGTATAAACCTTCATGGTCATAGTTATGAAATAGAGGTGGTATTGTCATCAAAAGTGCTTGACAATCAAGATATGGTAATGGATTTTCACCATCTTAAAAGCGCATTAAAACCTCTCATAGACCAGTTTGACCATAGTTTTATAATAGACAAAAACGACCCTCTTTTTGAGGCTTTTAGTAAACTAAACCAAGAGTATGGGTTAAAACTCACTATAGTAGATTTTTGCCCCACAGCAGAAGCTCTAGCCCGATACATATACAATTATCTAAAAGACAAACTTGAGAAAGCTTCACTTCTAAAGGAAGTAAGTATATATAAAGTAGTTGTGTGGGAAACTAAGACATCAAAAGCTGAATACATAGGAGAAGGTGTATGAGTGTAAGACACAAGGTAAAAGAACTTATAGACAAAAAATATGAAGAGCTTGAAAAAATAGACAAAAATCCTTTAAAAGTCTATGTGGTTTTTAGCCCAAAAGACAACTTAGAGGAGTTTGACCCTGAACTTGCAGAAGTTTTAGAGCTTGAAGTAGATAAGGAGAACGAGGAGTCAAAGAAGAAGTTTTTAGATAGGCTCTTAAGAGAGGTGCTGGAATCGGAAGTAAAAAATATGGTTTGGTGCGGTTTCGTGGTGGATACAAAAGATGAACTCATACCAATATTAGAATATATACCAGAAGAAGAGATGGTAGAGTTTATAAACCTAAAAAAAGAAGACTAAATGCCCTCTTTAATACTTTTAGCAGCTGGCATAGGAAAAAGAGCAGGTATAAAAAAGCAGTTTATCAAGTTTAAAGATAGCCCTCTTTATGCTTTTACCCTAAGAAAAGTAGCAGACCTTTTTAACGATATAATAATGACGGTGCCTCAAGATGTAGAGCCTGCAATTTTATACGATGCTCATTACTTGGGAGCAAGGTTTGTGTATGGTGGTGAGGAAAGGCAAGATTCTGTAAGGATAGCCCTTGAACTCGTAAAAGAGGATATAGTAGTAATCCATGATAGCGCAAGACCTTTTGCCAGTAGAGATGTATTTAAAAAGGTGATGGAGTTAGAAGATTACGATGGGAAAATAGCTGCGGCAAAAGCAAGAGACACTATAAAAAAGTTAGAGAACAACATCCTAAAAACCATTCAAAGAGATAACGTATGGTTAGCCCAAACCCCCCAATGTTTTAAAACAGATGTTATAAAGCATTGCCATGAAAAAGCCCTACAAGATGGTATAAAAGCCACCGACGACGCTTATTTATTAGAATACTACGGTTATAATGTTGGCATCGTAGAATCTTCCTATTGGAATATAAAACTCACATACCCTGAGGATATTCCGATTTTTGACAAGATATTGCGTAAATAAAAA
>CAZTLC010000087.1:2759-4755 GCA_964614295.1 uncultured Aquificaceae bacterium
TATGGAAGGAGGACAACCTATATCTTACTTCATAAACTTGGCTCGTCAAAACGGCGTTCAGATGATAGCCTGCAAACAATCCCTTGATTTAAACGGCATGAAAGAAGAAGACTTAGCTTACGATTTCCCGCTTTTAACACCCACAGCAGCATTACCAAGCCTTGGTATGGCAGGAAAAGTAGTAACTTGGTAAAAGTTTTGGGGCTTTCTAAAAGCCCCGTGCTCATATTGTGAATAGAAGAAAACATTTTAGATTTTATACACATATAGACACTCCTTATGGTATCATCAGAAATATATCTTATGAAGGAGCACTTTTAGAGCTATCAGACCAAGACACATTAAAAACTATATTAAAAGATACTTATATTTCTATAAATATATTAGGAGAAGAGCTAAAGGCAAAAATAGTTTTAGACAATTTAAAACCAGAAGAAAACCTTGTAGGACTTATATTTGAAAAATCCATATCAAAAGAAACATTACAAAAAGCTATAAAACTTTATAAAAAACCGACTCGTATAAAGAAAGAACCAAAGTTTAAGATAGAAAACGACTCTATAGAATCTTTTGAGGCGCATGATTTTGTAAAAAGTGTGATGCCTATTATCATGGAGCTTATAGATGAGAACACAAATGTAGATAAAATATACGCTCTTATAAGGAATATGCCCTTATTGGAAGAAGATATATTGAAAATAGCCAACAATGCCTATTCTAGCAAAGGAATAGAGGTAAAAGATATTAAAACAGCTATAATAAGGCTTGGACTAACAAGGATAAGAGATTTTACGATGAAAGCCATATCAAAAGAAGCCATCACTGATTACAAAGACGAATTAAAAGACCTCACCGAGATAGAGCAAATGCTCATACTTCAAACAGCGATATTTGACAATATATGCCATATAGCCTGCACCCAAAAAAGCAGGTTTTATGACCTTCTTATGTTATCTATGATAGATGGGCTTCTTATCATTTTGGATTTTCTAAATAAAAATAATTATATAGATATGAAAAGCCAGATACTAAACATCGTAAAAATACCTTCAAAACTATACTCATACATATCAAGGGTGTTTGAGAAAGATACATTTGGAAAAGATATGATAAGTTTGAATGCCTTATACTTTGAAAAGGTATTTCATAGTTTTGAAGATTTTATTAAAAGTATCATAATAGGCTACTCATCTTACGCTCCTTATTACAAGTATAGCACCATTAAAAAACTATCCATCTCAAAACAAGCTATAAATCTCTCTTTTGCAATACATCTATCTATACTTGGGGTGAAGTTTATCCTTCAAAACAATGAGAAAGCTGGGTTCATCATGCAAAATAGATTGAGTAGGTTTGGTATAGACAGTATAAAGTTTTCAAGCTTTTTAAAAGATGCTATAAAAGATGCAAACCTTACCATAAGAGATTTAGGACTTCAAAAGGAGATAAGTAGCTCCATATCAAAACCAACCTATGCTCCAAACATAGAAGATGAAAACACAAAAGAACAAACAAAGTTAGAAATCCCTAAAACTCTTCAAGATTTTTACACCATATTTTCTCAAACCATTACAAAACTAAAAAGAGTCTGTGTAAGATATGAAGACAAAGCCTATACAATCTTAAAGATAGAAAACCTTATAAATTTTATTCCACAAACCCAAAAAGGAATACTTGGGGTTATAGATTTAAACACCTTTGAAACACCTTCTTATGAGGATATAAGTTTTTTAGATGTTTTAATGCTAAAAGATGTAGACCAAATTGAAGATGTTGGAAAACTAAAAGCTATACTGGATGGTTTTGAAGGGTATATTGTGCTTACTTTAAGAAACGATATAGATTTGGAGCTTATCCACAAAGAACTTTTCAACACCATCACAGATTTTACAATAGATTTTCCCTCTTATATGGAAGATGATGAGCTTTATGATAATCTTATTAAAAGCGCAAAAACCCTTTTTAAAAGAGATTTTAACGTTGATAAAGATATAAA
>CAZTLC010000088.1:0-4747 GCA_964614295.1 uncultured Aquificaceae bacterium
AACATCTTTAAAACAAGAGCTTGGTTATAGTCCTACCTTTGATGATATTACAAAAGCCATAGAAGAGGTGTTTAGAGATTTTGGATTAGAAGAAGAAGAACTAACTGAAAATGAAAAACTGATGGTTGAGAACATATCAAAAGAGCTAAACTCCAAAGAATGGGTGTTTGCCAACGAAGGAGAAGAAAAGCTAATAGATACAAAAACTATACGCACAAAAGCAGGTACTTTTAGAATAAGTTTTAAAATAGACAAAACAAAAAAACTTTTAGAATATATTTTAATAAATGGAGATTTTTTTGTCACTCCACCCAATGCCATAAAAGATTTAGAAAGCTATCTTAAATTCTCTTACTTTGACGAGGTATCCCAAAAGATAAAGGAATTTTTTGATAAAACCAAAGCAAACATATCCTTTATGACAACCCAAGAGTTAGCTAATATCATTTTAAAAGCCATAAATGAATAAGAATTACGAAAAATATGCAGTTATTCAAAAAAAGACCGCAGAGTATCTATTTGAAATTACAAAACACTTAGATTACGATTCTGTGTTAGATATCGGTGCTGGTACTGGTTTTTTGAGTAGATATTTTAAAAACTATATAGGTTTAGATATTGATAAAAGCCTAAAAATATTCCATAAAAATTTTATAGTAGGAGAAATAGAACATTTACCTTTTAAAGATAAAAGCTTTGATATGGTAGTGAGCAACTTTGCACTTCATCTTTGCGACATAGAATTATCTATAATAGAAATGATGAGGGTATCAAGACGCTACATAGCTTGTGCTTTACCTATCAAAGGAAGTTTAGAAGGATGGATATACAATTTTCCCGAAGAGAATAAAGTTTTAGAGCTTTTAAAAGCAAAAAATATAAGAGTATTTGAAAAAAATGTTTATCATTTAAAATTTACAAAATTAGAATTACTTAAATTTATAAACAATACTGGAAAGCCAAAAAAAAGATATACAAATAATTTCATTAGCAAATCACAGATAAAAGATATATTATTAAAAATAGAAAATCCTTACTTTGTTGTGTTATCATTTTTATTAGAGGTGTGAAGATATGAAAAAAATTTTTGCAATGCTATCTTTGTTTACTCTTTTGTTTTTTACAAACTCTTGTGTAAAAAGCAGGGTAGAGCAAACCCCTAAAAATCAATCTACGCCTGGCAATTATCAAATAAACTTAAACGTTCCCGTATTGGCCCAGATGCAGGACGAACTGGTAGAAATTGTGAAAAAAGTTTCTCCTTCAGTGGTTACAATATTCTCTACCCAAGAGGTAAATGTACCCCTCTTTCCACAGATACCTGGTTTTGATTTGCCTACACCCTCTATACCTCAAGAAACAAAAGCCCTTGGTTCTGGTGTGATATTTGAATACAACCAAAAAGATGATACATTTTTTATATTGACAAACAATCACGTAATAGCTCATAGTAAAAGCGTAGTGGTAAATTTTGGAAACAACGAACAACATAAAGCTCTGGTAGTTGGAGCTGACCCCAAAACAGATTTAGCGGTACTAAAAGTGAGTGCCAAGGGCATAAAAGATCCAGCCAGTAGAGTAGCCACTTTGGGAAATTCAGATACGTTGCAAGTAGGGCAAATCGTCTTAGCCATAGGAAACCCATACGGGTTAGATAGGACAGTTACTATGGGTGTTATATCAGCTCTGCATAGAAGCATAGGATTAACTCAGTATGAAAACTACATCCAAACAGATGCCGCCATAAATCCTGGCAACAGTGGGGGGCCACTCGTGAATATACAAGGACAAGTAATAGGTATAAACTCTGCCATGGTAGAAGGGGGCCAAGGACTTGGCTTTGCTATACCAATTAACTTAGCAAAATGGGTATCCTCTCAAATCATAAAACATGGGTCTGTCACTAGGGGTTGGATAGGTGTAATGATACAACAGATAACACCTAGCTTAGCAAAGGCTTTAAAAGTTCAAAACGGTGCTGTGGTAGTGCAAGTTATGCCAAATGGTCCAGCGGATAAGGCTGGTATAAAAGTAGGGGACGTAATAGTGGGCATAGGCAACGAAAATATAAGTACAGTTCAACAACTTCAATTTAGAGAGATGGAAACAAAACCAGGCACTACTTTAACATTTCATATAATAAGAAATGGAAAACCGATGGATTTACAAGTAACGATAGCAAAGATGCCATCAAATCCAATCGCTGTAAGCGAAGGTCCCAACACTACAACTACAAACATCGGGATTTCTGTGGCAAATTTAAACCAAAGCCAAATGCAGATGTATGGAGGAGGTGTTTACGTGGTTGATGTAGACCCGAACAGTCCTGCAGCTAGTTCCATAGAGCCTGGGGATATTATACTAATGGTAAACAACCATCCTGTAAACTCGGTGGCTGATTTTAAAAACCTTGTTTCTCAATATTCAAAAACTGGAGAAGTTTTGTTTTTAGTGGCAAGGGGACCACAGAGGTTTTATGTAAGCGTACAAACAAGGTGATTTATGTATTCTGATAGCGAACAAGATATAATAAATCAGTATTTAAAAAGGGTTTCTAGTGTCAAGCTTTTAACACCTCAAGAAGAAAAAGAGCTTGCAAAAAGGGCAAAAGAAGGAGATAAAGAAGCACTTAGGGCTTTAGTGGAAGCAAACCTAAGATTTGTAGTAAGTGTAGCAAAGCAATATATGGGTTATGGTATACCACTATCAGAGCTTATAGCGGCTGGAAATTTAGGGCTTTTAGAGGCTGCTACAAGGTTTGACCCAGACAAAAATGTAAAGTTTATATCCTATGCAGTATGGTGGATAAGGCAGGCCATCATGCAAGCTTTGTCTCAGCAAACGGGAGCTGTAAGAATACCGGTAAAGCATTCACATCTTATAAGCGCAGTGGGCCTTGCTTACAACGAGCTTTTAAAAGAGCTTGAAAGAGAGCCCACTTATCAAGAGATAGCTGATTATATAAATAGAAAAAACATAATAAGAGAGTTTAAAAAAGAGACAGGATTTGAGCCTACAGAAGAAGAATTAGAACAATCCATGAGCCAAGAACACAAATATACCATCACAGAAGATGATGTAAAGAAATGCCTTCAAATATGCAAAACACCCCTTTCTTTAGATACACCAGTAGGAGATAATCCTGATACTCTTTTTGTGGACCTTTTGAGCATATCGGATACCGATGAGATAGAAGAGGGGGTAATAAAAGATGTTTTAGAAAAGGAGCTACACGATATTATAGACAAACTCCCGGAAAAAGAGAAAAAAGTATTGGAGTTAAGATACGGTCTTAACGGAAACGAGCCTCTTACTTTAAGAGAAATTGGTGATGCTTTAGGTATATCAAGAGAGAGAGTGAGGCAACTAGAAACGAGAGCCATTAAAAAACTAAGAAGCTTTGCATTAAAAAGACACCTAAAAGATTTTTTAAGCTAGATGGAAGGCTTTTACATAGGCTATAAGCCTGTAGGAGTATCATCTTCAAAGTTTGTATTAGATATCTCTAAAAGCTTAAAAACAAAAGCTGGGCATACAGGGACTCTTGATTTAGAAGCGGAGGGTATTATGATAATAGCCCTTGGCCAAGCTACAAAATATACTAAATATTTTAACACACTTGAAAAAATTTACGAAGCAGATGCTATACTTGGCATAAAAACAGATACGCAAGATATATCGGGAAGCATAATAGAAAAAGCCAATAACATAGACATAACTTGCAAAGATATAGAAAATACGTTAGGCAAGTTTGTGGGAAACATAACACAAATACCACCTTTATACTCAGCTAAAAAAATAAACGGCAAAAGAGCTTACAAATTGGCAAGGGAAAATAAAACAGAAAAGATAGAGTTAAAACCAACAACGATAAACATCTACAGTATTGAGCTTTTAGAATGCAATATACCAAACTTCTCAATAAGAGCAAAAGTATCTACAGGTACATATATAAGGACACTTATTAACGACATAGGCGATGCTTTAAAAGTAGGTGCCACCACAAAACTCATAAAGAGGACGGCTATAGGTAGATTTGACAGAAAAAGCGAAGGAAAAATATACAGTATAAAAGAAGCCCTTTATTTTATACCCTCTTTATATTTAGAAGATAGTCTTATTAAAAGCCTAAAACACGGTAAAATTATAAAACATCAATCAGAAAACGGTATTTATAAACTACTCTCAAAAGATGAATATTTCCACGGTATCGTAGAAGTAATAGATGGTTTTGTAAAAGCCCTAAGGATGCAAAATCAATAAAATAAATATCATATTGACAAAATATAAAAATATGATATTATTAGATGCTAGAGATTAAGGAATATTTGGATAAAAATAATTCAAATATCCCAGCGTCTCAAAAGTTTAGGAGGTTTTAGTTCCATGAGCATCACAGGCACAGTAAAGTGGTTCAGCAAAGAAAAAGGTTATGGATTCCTAACAAGGGATGATAACCAAGGCGATGTTTTTGTTCACTTCTCAGCAATTGACCCAAACAGACAAGGTTTCAAGACTTTGGTCCAGGGGCAAAGGGTTGAATTTGAAGTAGACCAAGATTCAAAAGGTCCAAGAGCAAAAAACGTTCGCGTTTTATCTTAAGTGATTATAAAGCCAGATAAGCCTTTATGGGCTGTCTGGACCTTTAGTCTCATCCTATAAACATAAAATCCTTTATAGAATATTCTTAATCTATTTTTATTAAATATTTTCAATACTTTTAAATAAAACAATATGCATAAATAAT
>CAZTLC010000089.1:0-4724 GCA_964614295.1 uncultured Aquificaceae bacterium
TTTGATGCTATCTTTTGCTCTATAGAATGAACTATGTTGTATATATGATTTCCTTTGTCATATAAAGTGATATAGCTATCAAAAATTCCAAGATAAAACGGATGAAACATCTTAGACTCTTCTATATTTAAAATGATAGGGCTTAAGAAGTGTTCTTCAAAATAGTATCCTAGCTTTTCATAAAACTCGTATATCCTTTTTCTAAAGGATAAATTGGTGTTTTGCAATATGATAAACATATCTATATCAGAGTTTATGGAGAAGTCAGGCCTTGTTATAGAACCAAACAACACCAGAGCTTCAAGGTTATCTTTGTATTTATCTTTTATGATATCTAAAAGCTCATCCTTTTTTTTCAATACTCTCTTTTGAAAGAGGTTTTGATAATCCATTAAACAAACACAGTTTCTGGGATGCCAAAACCGTTGAAGTTTGCAGCGTATACGGTTGTGTAAGCACCAGTAGCCATTATGTATATCCTATCCCCTATATCTAACTCTGGAAGGTAGGTGGCGTTTGATATGATGTCCATGCTATCGCAACTTACCCCTGCCACAGTGTGAACCCTTATATTTTTGTCTGCCAAAGCATACATGGGATAGCTTATACCACCGAGTACTTCTGCAAGCCCGTTAAATACCCCAGTATCTAAGTAAACCCAATGAGATTCTTGATTGTTTATATACTTTGTAGTCTTTCCTATTACAGAGCTTACCAAGATACCAGCATCCCCTACCAAACCTCTTCCAGGTTCTATCTGTATTTCCATGGGTTTTATGATGAAGTATTTTTGTAAAAGAGCCTCTATGTAAGAACCTATATCCTTTATGCCAAGAGATTCGTATTGATAGTTTATCGGTATTCCACCCCCAAGGTTTAACATGGTAAGTTTGATACCTCTATATATGGCTTTTTCCCAAAGTTCCCAAGCTTTTTTAATACCTATAAACCAGTTTCTTAAGTTGTTACATTGGGAGCCCACGTGGAAGGTGATACCGTATGGCACGAGCCCTTGAGATTTTGCATATTCAAGAAGCTCTAAAGCATCGTCCACATCTACACCAAACTTGTTGGTAAGAGGCCAATCGCTACCCTCATTTGGTACTATAAGCCTCACATATACTCTTGACCTTGGTGCTACTTTTCTTAGTTTATCTATCTCTTTGTATGAGTCTATACTAAAAGCCTTGATACCTGATTTATAAGCAAACTCTATAAAATCTAAAGGCTTTACTGGATTGCTGGATATTACTCTTGAACCGTCCACTCCAAGCCTCAGGACTTTTTCTAACTCCCAAGAAGAAGCCACCTCATAGCCACTTCCAAGGTCATTTAACAAAGTGAGTATCTCTTGATGGTCATTTGCTTTTACTGCATAATATATCTTTGCTTCTTTTAGGGCCTCTTGAAGTTCTAAGAATCTTTCTTTTATCCTATCTAAATTTATTATGAGTGTTGGGGTTTTTACGCTTTTAGCAACATCCAATATAAAAGGTTTTCTAAGTACTATGCTGTCAAAATATTGTTTTGCAAACTTATACTGCAAGGGATATACATCCGGCACCTCTTCAGCTTCCAGCAATTTTTCCTGCATAAGATTAGTATAATACTTTTTTGTTAAATTTCAATTATTTTTGGCCAAGTCCACGTAAAGATATGGGGCGTCGTACTTGGCTTTTACAGGCTCATAATCTTTTAGCTTTCTTGGAAGCATCACATGGGATTTGAAGTTGCCAGCCCTTACTATTATCTCGTCCTCTCCTTTTACCACCGATATTGCATCTTTTCTTATGTAAGGTGCTCTAAGTCTTAGGGTATAGTTGCCGTTTGATTGTAAAAACTCAAAAGGCTTGTCTTTGAAAAGGATATCCGCTGGATTTTTATCTTTGTATATCAAATCTGAGAGTATTTCAAGTTTTTCTAAACCGCACACCTCTTCTTGCATGGTTGGAACATCAAATATAGGAGTAGGTGTAAAAAGAGATTTTATCTCTTCAAGATAGTTTTGTTGGGATTTTAACCACTCTTTAAAAAATTCACAGTCTGCCACCTTATCCTTTGGAAGGACTTTGTTTACTATAACACCATCAACATTTACTCCAAAAAGGTTAAAATACATGTAAGCTCTTTGACTCTCTTTTACCACCATCTTCTCTGGATTTGCTACTATCCTAACAGATGTGGTGTCTGGGTCTATGAGTATTTCATCAACGCCTTTTAGCTTTTCATAGAAGTTTTCTAAAGCTTGAAAATAGTTGTCATCTGGTATTGGCACATCTGTAAGCCTTTTGGCCACAGGTCTTGCCATCTTAAATATCATACGTTCTGTTTTAAATATCCTCTTCATATACCATTTTAAGACTGTAGGCATTGACACAAATCTCAAAGACTCTCCAGTGGGTGGTAAATCTAATATAAGCACATCAAACTCTTTGTCTTTATAATACTTATTTACATACAAAAGGCTTGTGACCTCTTCCATGCCAGGGAGTATAGCAAGCTCTTCAGATAATACTCCGTCAAGCCCCGTGGTGTTAAAAAGAAGCTCTAAGAATCTGTAAACGTCTCCCCAGTATCTATCTATTTCCTCCTGTATATCTATCTCTTGAATATATAGATTTTCGTTTATCTGTATCGGAAGCCCTTTTACAGCATATTTTTGCTCATCTGGTATATCAAAAGAATCTCCTAAGCTATGAGCTGGGTCTAAAGATACCACTATCGTCTTATAGCCCATCTTAGAGAGCTTATATCCAGTGGCTGCTGATACGGTAGTCTTTCCTACACCGCCTTTTCCAGAAAAAAGTATTATTCGCATATAGAAAATTTAATATAAGATGATAAAAAGTCAACTTTAAAGCTTTATTTCGTTAAAATCCCTGATACAATCTTTTTCTTCGCAAGGTTTATCCCTTGATACAAGAAGTCCATTCATCCCTCCTTCTTTTGAGGCTTTTATCTCTTCTTTTATATCCGATAAGAATAAAAACTCCTCTGGTTTTATACCGCTTATTTGTGATATTTTTTTGTAAGAGTCTGGCTCTTTTTTAAAGCCTATCGTGGTATCAAAAAACCCATCAAAAAGGTATGTCATATCTCCATACAAAGAGTATCCAAAAAATAGTTTTTGGGCTTTTACAGAACCAGAAGAATATACAAATATCTTATAACCCTTTTCTTTTAGCTCTTTTAGTTTTAGATATGCATCTTCATATATGTGTCCTTTTAGCTCACCACTTTTAAATCCTTCTTCCCATATGTGTCCTTGAAGCTCTTTTAAGAGCGTGTCTTTTACATCTTTTTCAATGAGCTCTTTAAATATATAAACAGCTTTTTCTAAACTTATATTTTCTTGAAGCTTTTGGGATAAAGAACTTATGATACTTTTAACCTGCTCTTCTTCCCAATGCTTTTTTAAATAATCCTCAAGACGAATTTTAGAGTATTCAAACATCACATTCTTTACATAATCTATGGAAGAGGTGGTTCCTTCAATATCCGTTAAAATAGCTCTTATCATAAAAGGGCTATCTGGTCGTGGGTGGGGATTTTTGATGCAATATCAGAACCAGTAAAATGAGCTACCCAACCCTCAGGTATGAGAAAGAATCTTATGGCTTTGAAAAAGGGCTTTGACCCCATGTCAAACCAGTGTTTTGTATCAGCTGGCACGCTTATGAAGTCCCCTTTCTCGCAAAAAGCCACATAGACTTTATCCTCTATATGAAGATAAAAGGTACCACTTCCATCCACAAAAAACCTCACCTCAAAATCTGAGTGTGTATGTTCTTTTAAAAACATATTTCTTAGCTCATCTTTTTTGGGATTCTCTGGGGTAAGGCTTACCACATCAATAGTCTTAAATCCAAACTCATTTATTATCCTATTTATATCCTCTTGATAGGTTTTTATGACCTCTTCTTGCTGGGCATCCCAAGAGAGTTCATGGTTTGTTTTCCAACGTTCAAACCTCACCCCTAACTCTGATAATCTTTTTGATATAGTTTCATAATCTTTTAAAAGCTCTAAAACGTTGCCAGTCTCATCATAAATGGCTAAATGACTCATATATTACTCCTTTCCAGATGCATAGCTTTTAACTCACAATCAAACAAAAAATCAAGAGCTTCAAGCTTTATATAAGCATCCATCACATCTTTACCCCAAGCGTAAATCCCATGGGATTTTAACAAAAACCCGTATCTTACCTTATCCTCTTCTATGGTTTTTTGGATAATCTTTGAGAGCTTCTCCATGTCTTGCATATTTTCAAAGATGGGTATCTCCAGTATAGCCTCGTGGGTATCTATACCATCAAAAGCCTTTAGAAGTTCATAATCTTTCAAAAGCACTTTATCTTTTAAAAATCTTGAAATGAGTGTAGAGTTTAGAGTATGCACATGAAAAACAGCGTTTACATCGGGAAAGCTCTTATAAACCAAAAGATGAAGGAGTGTTTCAGCGGAAGGTCTTTTTTGGGTGTTTATGGGTTTTCCATCTTCATCTACTATTACAAAATCTTTTTCGCTAAGATGCCCTTTATGAGTACCGGAAGCGGTAATGCATACTCTTTTATCATCAAGTCTTACCGATAGATTACCAGCGGTAGCCGGAAGCCATCCTCTGTTGTGAAATTCCTTTGCAACCTTTATAACATCAGCAATCTTTTCTTCCATAAAATTTTATAGTATATTCTTTGTTTTGATATTTGTCAAGGGCTAATT
>CAZTLC010000090.1:0-4659 GCA_964614295.1 uncultured Aquificaceae bacterium
TATAATATATAAATTTAGAAGGGTCCGTAGCTCAGTTGGATAGAGCAAGGGATTTCTAATCCCTAGGCCGGGGGTTCGACTCCCTCCGGACCCGTTCTAACGAAATATTTATTGGAGGTTTAATATGCCTATTTTAAAAGAAAGAAAGTGGGAACTTATAAGAAGTTTTCAACACCATGAAAAGGATACTGGCTCAGCAGAGGTGCAAATTGCCATATTAACAGAGCGTATAAACAAATTAACCGAGCATATGAAGAAAAATAAAAAAGACCTTCACTCAAGGCGTGGTCTCATAGCTATGGTTAACAAAAGAAAAGCTTTGCTTGACTATCTTAAAAGAAAAAATTACGCTAAGTATTTGGAAGTAGCAGAAAAACTAAACCTTAGAGTGAAGAATTGATTATGATAGTAAAAGCTGATATAGAAAACCAAGAGCCTATACATATAGAGGCAAACAAATACGCCCATCAGGCTGATAGTAGCGTTTTAATATCCCAAGGCGATACGAAGGTACTTATAAGCGTTTGCACTTCAGAAGAGGCTTTAACTGGAATAGATTTTGCTCCTTTGTCAGTGGATTACAGAGAACGCTCCTTTGCTTGGGGTAAACTACCCGGTGGATTTATAAAAAGGGAGGGTAAACCCACAGATAGAGAGGTGCTTGTTTCAAGGGTTATAGACAGGCCTTTAAGACCGTTGGTACCAAAAGGCTTTTTAAATGAGATAGTGGTAACCTGTCTTACATTATCAGCGGATGATAAGTATGACCCAGACGTTTTAGCTATAACAGGAGCCTCCGCAGCCTTGATGTGCTCTTCTGTGCCTTTTGAAGGGCCTATAGCTGGTATGAGGATTTGTAGAGTAAATGATGAATTTGTTATAAACCCTACCTACGAGCAACGTAAAAATAGCGACATAGATATTATAATGGCTATCTCAAAAGATGCGATAGTGATGGTAGAGGGCGGAGCGAAAGAAGTAGAAGAGAGTGTTCTTTTGGACGCACTGTTCTTTGGGCTTGAAAAAGGGCAATCTCTCATAAAAGCCCAAGAAGAACTATTAGAAGCTTTAAAACCTGAAAAAAAACCCATAAGTCATGTGGGATTGTCCGATGAGCTTTATCAAAAGTTAAAAGACATTGCTTCTTCAAAGATTTTAGAGGCTTTTAACATAGAAGATAAGAAACAAAGGAGCAAGGCACTAAAAGATATATATCAAGAGGCGATGCAATCTCTTGGCATACCAAAAGAACAAGAGTTTGATTTTTCAGTGTCTTTCAAAGAATTAGAAAGCAATCTGATGAGAGAGCAAATCTTAACCTCTAAAAAGCGCATAGACGGAAGAAAAGAAACGGATATAAGACCTATCAGTATAGAGATGCATCCTTTAGAAAGACCTCATGGCTCAGCGGTGTTTACAAGAGGTCAAACTCAGGCTCTTGCCACGGTGACCCTTGCCCCAAAAGATGAGGCACAGCTTGTGGAGACTATATTTGAAGGTGAAACCTTTAAAAGGTTTATGCTTCATTACAACTTCCCACCTTTTAGCACAGGTGAGGCAAGACCTTGGGGTCCACCCAGAAGAAGAGAGATAGGACACGGAGCTTTAGCAGAAAGAGCCTTAGAGCCTATGCTACCAAAAGAAGAAGATTTCCCTTACATCATAAGGGTGGTATCTGATATTCTTGAATCAAACGGCTCAAGCTCAATGGCTACAGTGTGCGCTGGCTCTTTGGCGCTTTTTGATGCTGGGGTACCTATGAAAAAGCATGTGGGTGGCATAGCGATGGGCCTTATAAAAGATGGTGATAACTTTGTAATACTTACAGATATACTTGGAGACGAAGACCATCTTGGAGACATGGATTTCAAGGTGGCTGGTACAAGAGAAGGTGTTACTAGTGTCCAAATGGATATAAAGATAAAGGGTCTTAGCAAGGATATAATGATAAAAGCCTTAAACCAAGCCAAAGAAGCGAGGATGTTTATACTGGACAAACTCTATGAAGCTATAAAAGAACCAAGAAAAGAAGTATCCCAATATGCCCCAAAAGCCCAGGTGATAAAGATACCAGAGGATAAAGCTGGTCTTATAATAGGTCCTGCTGGTAAAAATATAAAGTATGTAAAAGAACAGTTTGGAGCCAGCGTTTGGATAGACGGTTCTAATGCCTATATAAATGCACCTACTTTTGAAGCTATAGAGAAAACGGTAGATTTCATAAACTCTCTTATTCAGGAAGTGGAAGTGGGCGGTATCTATGAAGGAAAGGTTATAAGGGTAGAAAATTATGGCTTGTTTGTGGAAGTTTTACCAGGTAAAGTAGGACTTTTACACGCTTCCGCTATGACTCAAAAACCAGATATAAGTGTGGGTGATACCATACAAGTAAAGGTAATGGCTATAGACGAACAAAATAGGTTGAATCTATGTAGCCCAGACTATCAAAAGCCTGAAAACCAAGAAAGACCTCATAGGAAAGAGCAAAGAAAACCCTATCACAAAAGATAGTTTATGAAGCTTTTAGTAAAGAAATTAAGAGAAGATGCTGTGATACCTTTTTATGCCACAGAACATTCCGCTGGTTTAGACTTGGTTTGTGCTGATGATACTATAATCATAAGACCTTTAGAGAGAGCTTTGGTATCTACAGGGATAGCTATAGAGCTTCCAGAGGGTTATGAGGCTCAAGTAAGGCCAAGGAGCGGACTGGCTCTAAAAAAGGGTATAACGGTGTTGAATAGCCCCGGCACCATAGACCCAGATTATAGAGGCGAGATAAAAGTCATTTTGATAAACTTATCAGATAGGGAAGTGGTTATAGAAAAGGGCGAGAGGATAGCTCAAATGGTGATATCACCTATAGCAAGAGTAGAAGTATTGGAGACAGATGAACTCTCTTCCACAAGAAGACAGGATGGTGGATTTGGTTCCACCGGACATAGATGATAGATATACTATCTAAACTATCAAAAAAAGAAAACCTATCAAAAGAAGAAATTACAAACACACTGGAGCTGATAGCCTCAGGCAAAGCTACCGAAGCCCAAATAGGGGCTTTCATAATGGGTATGAGGCTAAAGGGAGAAACCATAGAAGAGATAAGTCAGATAGCAAGGTTTTTTAGAGAAAAAGCTTTAAAGGTTCCTATAGACTCTAAGGAAGAACTTTTAGATACATGTGGGACTGGAGGAGATGGACTTTCTACCTTCAATATATCAACGGCAAGCGCTTTTGTGATAGCGGGAGCTGGTTTTAAAATAGCAAAACACGGCAACAAATCCATATCTTCAAAGTGTGGTAGTGCCGATATATTAGAAGCTCTTGGGGTAAATATAAACATGACCCCGTCGCAGATTGTAAGATGTATAGAGGAAGTTGGTATTGGGTTTATCTATGCTCCCCTTCATCACAGCGTTATGAAAAATATAGCAAAACCGAGAAAAGAGCTAGGCATAAAATCTGTTTTTAACTTGGTGGGTCCTTTATCAAATCCGGCGGATGCCAAAAGACAGATAATGGGGGTATACGATATAAATCTTGTGGAGAAGATAGCTTATGTGTTAAAAGAGCTTGGCAATATAAAATCCTTTGTATTTAGTAGTTTTGATGGTATGGATGAGGTTTCTATAAGCTCAAAAACGCTGATAGCAAAACAAACCCAAGAAGACGTAGAGTTGTTTGAATTTGACCCAAGAGAGTTTGGTTTTAGCCTAATAGATATAAAAGATATACAGGTGCAAAATATAGAAGAGAGTTTATATTTATTTAATATGGCATTAAACGGCACGCCCTCTTCCGCTCTTGATATAGTGCTTATAAATGCAAGCTTTGGTATAATGGCTTTTAAAGATATAGATTTTCAAGAAGCTTTAGAGGTTGCTAAAGAAAGCATCTTTTCTAAAAAAGCATTAGGAAAGCTTCAAGCTCTTAAGGAGTGTTCAAACGATACCAAATGATAAGAGTAGGTAAAGTATCTTATTTAAATACCCTCCCGATGTTTTATAGGCTTTTAGGATATGAAATTGTAGAGGGGCATCCTTCGGAGCTTTTTAGAATGTTAGAAGAAGATAAAATAGATATAGGGATACTGTCATCTGCGGTATATTTAAAAGATAAGGGAAAATACGATTATTTAGATGGTGTATCCATATCTGGCAAGAGGATGGTTTGCTCTGTGCTTCTTTTTTTAAAAGATGATTATATAAAAAATGTATATCTCACAAAAGCCTCCGTAACTTCTAGGGTGCTTGCAAGATGGTATATAGAGCATATTTTAAAACAAAGCCCAAACTATGTGGATAAAGAAGAAGAGGCTGATACAATCCTTTACATAGGCGATAAAGCTATAACAGAAGCTAGGTCAAACTCATACAAGCATACGATAGATTTGGGTGAGGAGTGGTTTAAAGAGTATAAGGCTGGTTTTGTTTTTGCGCTTTTCACATACAAAAAAACCAATTCAAACTCCTTTGAAAAGTTAAAAGAGGACGTTTTAACATCCATAGATATCTTTTATGAAAAGCTAAAAAACGATACACTGGAAGAAGATATATTGAAAAAATATAGCTTTGTAGATAAAGATTTTTTTAAAAAATACTTTTTAGAGTGTCTTGATTTGGGATTGAACGATGAACAAAAGCGCTCACTTGATATATT
>CAZTLC010000091.1:0-4650 GCA_964614295.1 uncultured Aquificaceae bacterium
ATATTTAAGGACTTACAAAGTTCTATGTTTACCTCTTGATGTGGGTTTTGATGATAACCTATAAGCACACATTCTGGTTCAAAACTTAAAAATCTTAAAGTATTTGGTATTTTGTTTTGAGCTTTTAAAAGTAAAAGTGTAGAATCAAGGGCCATATGATAATGCCAAGGTTTGTTGAAGGTGTATAAAACTCTCATTTTTTGATGGAATCAAGCTCTCTTGCGGCTGCCATAAGTATAGCTTCCGCTACTATTTGACCATCTACTTTTGTGACTCCCTTCATCTTTGATATGGTTTTTTTAAGAGATATAGTTTCAAGCTCCATGATAAGTTGGTCACCTGGGTAAACCGGTCTTTTAAATCTAGCCTCATCTATACCTGCAAACACCACTGCATACTTTCCTATTTCAAGCCCAAGACTTTTTATCATGAGGATACCGCCAACTTGTGCCATCGCTTCAAGCATGTAAACCCCCGGCATCAGAGGAAATCCAGGAAAATGTCCTTGAAAGAATGGCTCATTCATACTTACATTCTTAAGCCCTACGATGCGTTTTCCAAGCTCCATCTCCAATATTTTATCCACCAATAAGAGCGGATACCTATGGGGTATTATCTTCATAATGTCTAAAACATCCATCTTTTGCCTCCGATTTGATTAGGTATTTATTATACTCTATTCTATTTTAAAATGATGTGATAAACTTATCCGGGTTATAATTAATATAAACGTCAAAGGAGGAGAAGCTATGCCAAACAAGAAAACTGTAAGAGATGTAGATTTAAAGGGTAAAAGGGTGTTGGTAAGGGTAGACTTTAACGTGCCGATAGACAATCAAGGTAATATAGAAGATGATGCGAGGATAAGAGCTGCCATACCAACCATAGAATATCTTTTAGATGCTCAAGCTATAGTGATACTTATGTCTCATCTTGGAAGACCTAAAGGATTTGATGAAAATTATTCTTTAAAACCGGTGGCTAAGCGTCTTTCAAGATACATCCACAAAGATGTCATAATGGCTCCTGATTGTGTTGGTAAAGAAGTGGAAAGTATCGTCAAGAATGCAAAACCAGAAGATGTGATAATGTTAGAAAACTTGAGATTCCACAAAGAGGAAGAGGCATGCGATGAAGATTTTTCCAAAAAACTGGCTTCCTTAGGTGAGGTTTATGTATCTGATGCTTTTGGTACATGTCATAGAAAACATGCCTCTGTTTATTATGTGCCGCAACTTTTAAAACCTGCTTGCATGGGTTTTTTGTTGGAAAAAGAGCTCCTTTATTTTGAAAAAGCCATGATAAATCCTCAAAGACCTGTGGTGGCATTCTTAGGAGGGGCAAAAGTATCCTCAAAATTAAACGTTATAAAAAATTTACTTAAAAGAGTGGATAAAATGTTTATAGGTGGAGCTATGGCTTTTACCTTCATAAAAGCTATGGGATACGATACAGGTAAATCTCTTGTAGAAGATGAACTTATAGATGTAGCAGAAGATATCATAGAGATATCAAAAAAACTTGGAGTAAAACTTTATCTTCCAGTGGATTTTATAGTCGGAAAGGAGCTGTCTGATAAGACGCCTATAAAAACGGTGCTTTGGCAGGAGATACCACAAGATTATATGGGACTTGATATAGGACCTGTATCCATAGGCTTGGCTAAAGAACTGGTAGGTAGCGCCCAGACGATAATATGGAATGGGCCCATGGGAGCTTTTGAATATGAAAGATTTAAAGATGGTACTTTGGAAGTGGCAAGAGCTATTGCCCACTCTCAAGCTCTTTCTATAGCGGGAGGTGGTGATACAGACCATGCTATTATAAGGGCTGGAGTTATAAATGCTATAGATTTTGTATCTACTGGTGGTGGAGCATTTTTGGAGCTTTTAGAAGGGAAAGAACTCCCATGCATATCTGTATTAGATGACAAATGATATACATACTGACACCCCAAGAGATGTCTTTGGCGGATAAATGTGCTATAGAAAACGTTGGTATACCTTCTTTAGTGCTGATGGAAAATGCCGCAAGGGCTGTGGCAGAATTTGTCTATACTTTGAAGCCAAAAACGGTACTTGCAGTGGTGGGTACTGGTAACAACGGTGCGGATGCTTTGGCTTCCTTAAGATGGCTTTCTCAAAAAGGTATAAAGTGTGATTTTATAGTAGCTAAAAGCCAAAAACAAACGGATGAGTTTAAAACCCAATACTCTATCTTAGAACATTTAAACATAAGACCTCTTGAAGATTTTCCTATGAGGAGCTACGATGTTATATTGGATGGGCTTTTTGGCACCGGATTTAAACCACCATTAAAAGATGAGTATCTACCTTATATAGATTTTATAAATAACTCAAACGCTACCATAGTGGCTATAGATATACCATCTGGTATTCCTTCTGATAAGTTTGTGAAAGCTCATTATACTATTACATTTGCATATCCAAAATCTTACCATGTGTTGTATCCTTACTCTAAGTACGCCGGTGAAATTTACATAAAAGATATCTCTATACCGTCTTCTTGTGTTCCAAACACATCCAGAGTGCTTCTTAGTGTAAAAGATATAAAACCCCTCTTACCAAAAAGAGAGTTGGATACTCATAAGGGAAATGAGGGAAAAGTGCTTTTAATAGGGGGTAATGGTTCTTACATAGGAGCTGTTGGTATGAGTGCAAAGGCTGCTACGATGGCAGGAGCTTCATTGGTGTATGTAGGAATACCAAAAGAGCATATGTCAAGTGTTTCAAATTATTTGGTAGAACAGATAAAAATACCTTTTCCATCAAAGAATTTTTATATAGAATCTTTAGAGGATATTGATTTAAATCAATTTGATGCTATAGCTATAGGGATGGGATTTGGTGTTTATGAAAAAGGGCTTAGCATAATAGAGTATGTTCTAAACAATTTTGATAAGCCTATACTACTTGATGCAGATGCTTTGAATACGATATCTTATTATAAGGTTTTTGAGCTTTTAAAAAAAGAAAATATTGTAATAACACCTCATATAGGTGAGTTTTCAAGGCTAAGTGGTGTGGATAAAAAAACAATCATAGAAAATCAAATAGATATATCTTATGAATTTCATAAGGAGCATGGTTGTTCTTTGGTGTTAAAAGGAGCTATCACCACTATAGCTGTTGAAGGCAAAGTCTATGTCTCTATGAGAGGAAGCCCTGCCATGGCAAAAGGTGGGACTGGGGATGTATTGAGCGGAATACTAACAGCTCTTTTATCTAAAATATCTATACCAAAAGCTTTAAAACTTGGTGTGTTTTTACATGGTATAGCAGGAGAGATAACCGCCAAAAAAGGGTATATTGAGTCATTTAGTACATTGGATATGATATCAAATATTAAATATGCTTTTAAATATATAGAAAAGGTCAAAGATAACGAGGTATCTTCTCGTTTACATATTGAAAATACATAAGATGTCTTAAAAGCTTATCCAAAGAATCTAGTATAAAATCTCTTGAAAAATTCTCTTCTAATATCGCCTTTTCTATATAGTTTGTCAGGCTTCCTACAAAATCTTGCACCGATATGTTATCTATATATGTATCCTCTATAAAGAAAGGGATGCTGGCTTCTAAATATGGTATTGATAGGTTGAACATAGATAACGCTTCGGAAGATATGAGAAAAACATGTTCTTTTGTATATTTGTCTATGTTCTCGTCAATCATACCTATTAGTGTATATGAAAGGCCAAGAGTGTCCATAAAGAGGTCGTAAATGGCGCTCAGAAAATCATAGGTTATCCTATTTTTATTTATAAGAAGTATGCTCAAGACTTTTTGTTGTTCTTTTAGGTTTTGCTCTAATCGTTCCATTACAAGAAATATTGGAAATCTGTTTATCATCTGTATTCTACCAATTGTTCTATGGGAAGTCTATACTTTTTAGAAGGTGGATTTACTCTATATCCAAAAGCCACAAACATAGATATCTCATAATCCTTTGTATCAAGACCAAGTATCTGTTCTACCTTATCTTTCTCAAATCCCTCTATAGGACAAGAATCTATTCCTATCATAGCAGCTACGCTCATCATATTGGCAGCAGCTATATAGCATTGTTTTGAGCTCCAGCAAGCTAAACCTTTATCATCAAATTGATTTACAAAATTTTCATAACGCTTTATAGCCTTTTCTCTTAGCTCCGTATCCGGAAAGATATCACTTTTTCTTTCATACATCGGTCTATAATACTCTGGATTTCTAAGGAAAGATTTTTTAGCAAGGTAAGCTACCAAATGACTACAGGTAGTTATCTGAGGTTGATTCCAGCATACCGGTTTTAACTTTTCTTTTAGCTCTTGGGAGGTTATCACCAAAAACTTCCATTGTTCCATACCGAAAGAGGATGGAGAAAGCCTTCCTATCTCAAGTAGAAAATCAATATCTTCTTTTGGAATTTTCTTTTTATCATCAAAGAGTTTGCAAGCGTGTCTCTCGTAAAAAGCTTTTAGTATATCATCTTTGGAGAAGTTCATTTTGAAGCCTCCTATAAACTAAATGCCGGAGGCGGGACTCGAACCCGCACCCTCTTGCGAGGACTACCCCCTCAAGATAGCGTGTCTGCCAATTTCACCACTCCGGCTATTATTATATTATATAACAAAATCGCCGAAAGTGG
>CAZTLC010000092.1:0-4609 GCA_964614295.1 uncultured Aquificaceae bacterium
TAGACAATGCTTAAAACATCATTGACAATTTTTAAAGTTGGTTTAGCTTATTTACGATGCTAAGCACTAAAGATGTTTTACAAAAGAAGGGCAGTTTGTCCATAGAAGATGCTATAAAGAAAATAGATATAGTAAAAGAAATATCCTCTTACATAGAACTAAAAAGAAGCGGTAGCAACTATCTAGGCAAATGTCCTTTCCACGATGATTCAACACCCTCTTTATCCGTATCAGAGCAAAAACAGATATGGAAATGCTTTGGTTGTGGGAAAGGTGGTGATGTGGTAAAGTTTGTATCCTTATATGAAAACATATCTTATATGGAAGCCCTTTCAAAGCTTGCCACCAAGTACAACCTTCCTATAAACATTAAAACCGAGGAAAAAGACCAAAAGATATACGAAGTAATGGGTTTAGTATCTAGCTTTTACCATGAAGAGCTAACCAAAAGCCCAAAAGCTATAGATTATCTTAGAAAAAGGGAAATAAATCCAAAAACCATAGAAGAGTTTGAACTAGGTTATTCTCCAAACCACTATAAGGTGATAGAATTTTTGCAAAATATATCAGAGCACTATTTAAGTCTTTATAAAAGCACTCAAAACTTGCACCAATCCCAAAAAACCACAAGAGATATCTTTGAAGGAAGACTCATAATCCCTATAAGGGATGCTTCTTCAAAAGTGATTGGGTTTGGTGGTAGGATTTTATACGATGATAAATCCGCTATCAAGTATTTAAACTCGCCAGACTCTTTTATATTTAAAAAACAGAAGCTTCTTTTTGGTATAGATTTAGCTCTTCCTTACATAAAGGAAAAAGAAGAGGTAATACTAGTAGAAGGATATTTTGATGTCATAAGACTCTATCAAATAGGTATAAGAAACGTGGTAGCTCCCCTTGGCACTTCCTTTGGTATTGAGCATGCAAAGATGCTATCAAAATATACCAAAAGAGCCTATCTTCTCTTTGACAACGACAACGCTGGTAAAAATGCCAGCTTAAGAGCGTCTATATACCTAATAGCAAAAGGCATAGAACCTTTGTTTGTACCCCTAAAAGATGCCAAAGACCCAGATGAGTTTGGTTTAATGTTTGGAAAAGAAGGAGTTTTAGAGCTTTTAGAAAAAGCCAAAAACATCATAGATATAAACATAGAGTCAAAAAACATAGAAAAAGCGTTGGAGCTTGTATCTTATCTTCAAAACCCCCAAGATATATACCAATACACCCAAAAACTCGTATCCATAGGACTTCCAAAACATATAGTAGAAGAGCATATTGGTAAGAAAAAACCCATATATGAAGAAGTGGAAGAAAAAGACATATCTTATGATAAGATACCATTAAAAGATAGGATGCTCTTAAAAGCCTTAAAAGAGTGTGATATAGATGTAAATCCGCTAGATATAGATTGGGTTGACAAAAACTCTATCATAATAGCAGAAAAGATAAAATATGAAAAAGAGCTGACTGATGCTGAGACAAAACTATTAGACTCTCTAAACTATCTTTCTAAAGAAGCTTTAGAAAAACTACTTCTAAAAACCTTAGAAGAACAAAACCGCATAAGCGAAGAAGAACTTATGAACATCAAAAACACCATAAGTAGAAGAATATACGCAAAAAAATATTATATTGCTCATGGTAAAAGTTAATTTGTGTTTATATTTTAAATAGCTTAATGTTTAAGGAGGTTGTATGGGAAAAGCGAAAGGCAAAGAACAGCTTCTTGAGATAGGCAAAGAGAAAGGCTATGTAACATACGACGACATAAACGAATATGTAAACGAAGAATTCATAGAATCAGAGGATTTAGAATCACTATTTGATGTACTATCAGAAAAAGGTATTCAGATACTAGAAGATGAAACAGAAGCATATTTACATCAAGAAGAGGTTGAAGAAGAAGATGATGAGATGATAGTCTCAGCTAGCATAGCTGAAGCTGATTTAAAAAACAATGACTCTGTAAGACACTATCTAAAAGAAATGGGTAAGATAGCCTTGCTCGGAAGAGCTGATGAAATAGAACATGCAAAATACATAGAGATGGGTAGAAAACAACTAAGGAGAGGACTTCTAAGAACCTCTTTCTTGGTAGATATGGTGCTAAGATACTGGGCTAAGGTATGCGATGGTAAGATGAGGTCTCAAGAGATATTGGATATACAAGAAGAACATGCTGATTATGATGAATATGAAGAAGCAGAGCATATAGACTCCGTATTCATAGAAAAAGGTATTGAGCTTGCCAAAAGATACAAAACAGTCATTGAAAAAAGAACACTTTTCCTAACCTATAAAGACAAAAAAACAAAGTCAGAGTATTTAAAAGCCCACGCTGAAATGAATAAAACACTAAAAAGTATAAACATTAAATTTTCAAGATACGAAAAAATAGCAGATGAGTTTATAAAACTATGCAAAGATTATAAGAGTAAGCTAAATTCATTAGAAATCCAAAAAAGAAGGTTTCAAGCTATCCATCCAAATGTAGAAGAATTGCTATCTTATTATGATAAAAACAAAGAACTCTTATATAAAATAGAAAAACAGATGCCCTTCCATACGTTTGAGATAAGTAGGTCAAATTATTTGGCGCTTCAAAAAGAAGTGGAAGGCATAGAAAGGCGCTTAGGAGTTTTACCTGAAGAGCTAAATAAGGTCATAAGTATAATAGAGCAGGGCAGGAAACGCGTTAAAGAGTCAAAAGATATAATGGTTAAATCAAATTTAAGACTTGTAGTATCAATAGCCAAAAAGTATATAAACAGAGGTCTTCACTTCTTAGACCTCATACAAGAAGGCAACATGGGACTCATGAAAGCGGTGGATAAATACGATTATAAGAAGGGTTTTAAATTCTCCACCTATGCCACATGGTGGATAAAACAAGCTATCACAAGAGCTATAGCAGACCAAGCCAAAACCATACGTATACCAGTACATATGATAGAGACCATCAACAAGATTTCAAAGGTATCCAAAAAGCTATTCCAAGAAAATGGTAGAGAAGCATCTCCTGAAGAGATTGCAAAAGTGTTAGGCATGTCCTCAGATAAAGTGAGAAAAATACTAAAATCCATCCAAGAACCAATATCTCTTGAAACGCCTATAGGAGATGATGAAGATACTCATTTAAAAGACTTCATAGAGGATTCAAGTATATCAAATCCAGAAGAAGCCACTTCTAGAAAACTTTTAAGAGAACAGATAGAAAAGATTATAAGCACACTTTCCGATAAAGAAAGAGAGGTTATCATGTATAGGTTTGGCTTAGTGGACGGTATAGAACATACATTAGAACAAGTGGGCGCTATGTTTAACCTCACCAGAGAGCGCATAAGACAGATAGAGTCAAAAGCTATAAGAAAGATAAGACACCCAAGCAGAGCAAAATATTTGAAAGATTTTGAAGTATGAGATACTTTCTTAAAACCGCTATACTTTTAGGGGCTTTAACAGGGCTATTTTTAGCCATAGGATATATGCTTGGAGGCCAAAATGGTCTCATCCTAGCCCTTATTTTTTCAGTTTTTACAAATTTTATAAGCTACTACTATTCAGATTCTATAATCCTTTCTATGTATGGGGCAAAAGAGTTAAGCCCTCAGGAGGCCCCACATTTATTTGAGATTGTAAGGAAGCTAACCCAAAGAGCTAATATGCCAATGCCAAGGCTTTATATAATAGATATGGACCAGCCCAATGCCTTTGCCACCGGAAGAGATGAAAAGCATGGCGCAGTGGTGGTGACTTCAGGTCTTGTAAGGCTTTTAAACGATGATGAAATAATGGGGGTTTTGGCTCATGAACTTTCACATATCAAAAACAAAGATATACTGATATCCACTATAGCTGCTACTATAGCAGGTGCCATCAGCGCTATAGTAAGTATATTCCAGTTTAGTCTTATATTTGGAGCCCAAGAAAGGGATAGAAATGCAAATCCAATAGTAGCAATATTCCTTATCATAATAACCCCTATAATAGCATCCATAATACAGTTTGCAATATCTCGTTCAAGAGAGTTTGCAGCAGATGCCACTGGTGCTCATATATGCGGATGTCCTCTTTCTTTGGCAAAAGCCTTGAAAAAGATACATGATTACGTAGAAAGGATGCCAGTAGAAGTAAATCATGGAACCGCTGCTCTATTTATAGAAAACCCTATGGGAAGTTTAGGTCAGCTTTTCTCTACACATCCACCCACCGAAGAACGCATAAAAAGACTAGTTGACATAGCTAAAGAAATGGGACAAATTTAGTAAAGGAGTTTTGGTTATGGCAAAGCTTATAGTGAATAAAAAAGTCATAGGAAACTTTAACGTAGGCACAAAGTTTCAAGATATACATGAGCTCATAGAAAAAGCTGGAGTTGAGTTTGGATGCACGGATGGTCAATGTGGGGTCTGTGTAGCCACTGTCTTAAGAGGGCTTGAGGCTTTAAACGAGGTCTCTGAAAAAGAGTCTGATACCCTTTGGCGTATAGGCGAATACGACGAAGAAAGAAGACTCACTTGCCAGCTTGAGATAGTAAAAGATACAGATGTTATAGAACTTCAAACAGATTAAATGTAAGAGTCTTTACAACTAATCTGATAAT
>CAZTLC010000093.1:0-4601 GCA_964614295.1 uncultured Aquificaceae bacterium
TCCCATTGAGCACCCTTTTCTATGCGCTTTGAAATAAAATCTTTGATATGAGGAATGGGGGCTGACAAAACTATATTTGTTTTTTGACCATGAGCTAACACAAACCTTGCATCTTCAGCTGGTATTCCCATATTCACCAAGTCTATATAAGCCTCTTCAGATGTTTTTACTGCTTTTAAAAAGATATCAAGAGCATCATTGTTAGATTTTATAGTAGGGGGTATTATCATCATATCTTGACGAGGGGCATCTTTCTTTTTAGGAAACTGCAAAACGTATCTTTGGGAGCGCTGAGAGAAGTTTAAAAACGTATGCCTTACAAGTTGATGGGTCATAACCCTTGATACGTTTTCAAGGTAAAAAACAGCGTATCCATAATAATCGCTTGATATATAAACCAATGTGACGTTATCGTTTTTATCTACTATGGTGGGAGTTTGTGCGTTTTCATTCAAAGATATTATATCTTCTATAACTTTTTCTCTTTCTTCTTCTTTTAAATCTTCTAAATAATGTCTTAAGCTAAATCCTATAACATCTGGTGTTTCTTCATTCCAATAGGTTTTAAAATATTTGGCTGCTAAGTACATAGCGCTTTCTTTGTCTATCTTTTTGTATATAAAAGCATGAGAAAACACAGAAAAATGTTTGTAAGAGCAAAGTCTTAAAAGAAAGTCTTTTGTTTCTTTTTTTTGAGTTATCTTAGACTCATTTAAAAGCTCTTCTAAGCCTTTTTTGGTATAACAAACCCTTGCCCCGAGAGCACACAACCAGGATATATTTGCAAAATCTTTGGGCGTTGCTATGTCTTTAATTCTCATAAAATCTATTATAAGCTAAGGAATATTTCAACTAATGAAAAAAATTTATATTTTTGATATAATATTAAAATATGAAATTGGTTGGTAAGAATGCTTTAGTCACAGGCTCTAATAGAGGCATAGGAAAAGCCATAGCTCAAAAATTGGCAGAGAACGGAGCAAATATTATCATAACAGCACCAATAAAAGAAGATGCCGAACAAACAGCACATGAGATAGAAAAAAAATACAACACTAAAACCTACGCTTTTGAACTAAATCTTTTAGATATGCATTCCATAGAAAAAACAATAAAAGCTATAGAAGAAACTACCACTGTAGATATCCTTGTAAACAACGCTGGTATCACCAAAGATAACCTTTTCATAAGGATGAAAAAAGAAGAGTGGGAAGATGTTATAAAAGTAAATTTTACCTCTTTATTTTATATAACACAACCTATAGTTAAACAGATGATTAAAAAGCGCTGGGGTCGTATAATAAACATATCCTCCGTGGTAGGTATAATGGGTAATGCTGGACAGACAAATTACTCAGCCACAAAAGCAGCTCTTATAGGCTTTACGAAATCTTTAGCAAAAGAGCTTGGTTCTAGGAATATCACTGTTAATGCGGTAGCCCCAGGTTTCATAGATACTCCTATGACCCAGAGCCTATCAGAAGAGGTAAAAGAAGCTTATAAAAAGCAAATACCTCTTGGAAGGTTTGGACAAGCTGAAGATGTAGCAAATGCAGTGCTATTTTTGGCTTCTGATGAAGCTTCTTATATAACGGGTGAAGTAATAAACGTAAACGGCGGTATGCTTTAAAATTTAAATATTTTATCTAAAGGAGGCATTTATGGACAGAGAACAAAGAATCAAAGAAATAATAGCAGATCAGCTTGGAGTAGAAGTTGATAAACTCACTCCAGATGCAAAATTTGTAGAAGATTTGGGTGCAGACTCCCTTGATGTAGTAGAACTCATTATGAGCTTTGAAGAAGAATTTGATATAGAGATACCAGACGAAGATGCCGAAAAGATAAAAACCGTAGGTGATGTTATAAATTATCTAAACGAAAAGTTGAAATGAGAAGAGTAGTTGTAACAGGCATAGGCGTTATATCTCCAATAGGCAACAGTGTTAAGGATTTTTGGGAAAACTTAATAGCTGGGAAAAGTGGTATAGAGCTGATATCTTCCTTTAATCCAGATGATTATGGCTTGACGGTAAAGATAGCTGCTGAAGTAAAAAATTTTGACCCAGAAAACTATTTTGATAAAAAAGATGCTCAAAAATTATCAGATTTTATAAAATTTGCCTATGCCGCTGCTATTGAAGCTATACAAGATGCCAATTTAGAAAATGCTAATATAGATAAAGACAGGGCAGGCGTAATAGTGGGCACTGGCATAGGTGGATTAAAAGATATAGAAGAGCAAAATAGGATAATAAACGAAAAGGGTGCAAGGAGAGTATCTCCATTCTTTATACCTTATGGCATAGCCAACATGGCATCTGGTGTTATAGCTATAAAATATGGTTTTAGAGGACCGAACTACTGTGTTGTATCAGCATGTGCCACTGGTAATCACTCCATAGGAGATGCTTTTAGAATCATACAAAGAGGCGATGCCGATATTATGATAGCTGGAGGCACAGAAAGTGCTATCACCCCATTAGGTATAGGTGGTTTTGCCTCTATGAAGGCGCTCTCCACCAGAAACGATGAACCGCAAAAAGCTTCAAGACCATTTGATAGCCAAAGAGATGGTTTTGTGATGGGAGAAGGAGCAGGCATATTGATATTAGAAGAGTATGAGCACGCTAAAAAAAGAGGTGCAAAAATATACGCTGAAGTAAAAGGTTATGCTGCCACAGATGACGCTTTCCATGTCACCGCTCCCTGCACAGACGGAGAAGGGGCAGCTATGTGTATGAGATTAGCTTTAAAAGATGCATCTTTAAATCCAGAAGATATAGATTATATAAACGCTCATGGCACATCAACACCTCTAAACGATAAGATAGAAACCTTGGCTATAAAAAAAGTTTTTAAAGACCACGCTTATAAGCTAAAGATTAGCTCCAATAAATCCATGATAGGACATCTTCTTGGTGCAGCTTCAGCAGTAGAGGCAGTAGCTTCTATTAAAACTATAGAAACCGGTACAATACCCCCTACTATAAACCTTGAAAATCCAGATCCAGAGTGTGATTTAGACTATGTCCCAAACAAAGCCATAAAACAAGACGTAAGATATGTCTTGTCAAACTCTTTTGGATTTGGTGGAACAAACTCTTGCATAATATTTGGTAAGATTAGCTAAAAATACCATATAATGGAGAGTTTTGGGCTTTTAGAAGACAAAATAGGTTATACATTTAAAAATCCAAATCTGATAAAGAAAGCGTTTACTCATATATCTTTTTCCAAAAGCTCAGAGAACTACGAAGTATTAGAATTTTTAGGAGATGCTCTAGTAAATTTCATTACCGTAAACATCTTAGTAGAAGCATTTCCCAATAAAAAAGAAGGCGAACTCTCCCAGCTTAAATCTTTCCTAATAAGTGAAGAGTTTTTAGCAAGCTTAGCAAAGTCTCTCAGTTTTGACAAATATATACTGATAAGCAAAGGAGAGGAATTGAAAGGTTCCAATAAAAACCCTTCCATACTCTGTGATGTATTTGAAGCTTTCTGGGCGGCTATTTACATAGATAGTGGATATAATTGCATACTCGTAAAAGAGCTTTTTGAAAAACATTTTAAAAATAAGATACTTGAGCTTGTAAGTTCAAATAGTTTAAAACAAGACTATAAAACGGCTCTTCAGGAGATAACCCAGAAAAAATGGAAAGAAAGACCCATTTATAATATAATAAGCGTAGAAGGTCCAGAGCATAGAAAAACCTTTACAGTTGAATGTAGATTCAAAGACTATAAAACCTTGGGAAAAGGCAACAGCAAAAAATATGCAGAGCAAGAAGCAGCCAAATATATGCTCCAAATGATTCAAGCTAATGATAAAAGCAAAGCTTGAGAGCATCTTAAAAGAAATCCCTCTGGAAGTTTGGGATAAGATAGTTGCAAAAGAGCCAGAATATGAAAACTTCAAAGAAATAAGAAAGTTTTATAGTTTTGGGGCTTTTGAGATAATAATGATAGTAAGCGGATTAAACGCTTATCAGCTCAAAGGGAAAGCCCAAGAGAAATATTTTCCTATATTAAAAGAGTTTCTAAAAGCAAATAAAAACAAAAACAGTTTTGAATCTCTAAAAGATACGTTTCTAAGCTTTTATCAAAAAGAAAGGTCTTATAAGGGAAAAATAAAACGGGTTAATAAATTTTTTGACTCAGCACTTGCAAAGGAGATTTGGAAGCAAAATAGTATTTATTATTTTAAGAACAACTTAAAAAATATATGGGAAGAGCTGTCTATCGTGATGAAAGCAAAAAAGGGTCAAAAAACTATAGCCTTTGCTATGAAATGCTTAGGCGTAGGGCTTATCATGGAAGGGTGCAATGATTTTGATTTTTCAGATATACCGATACCATTAGATTCAAGAGTCAAACACTTTGCAAAAAGAATTGGATTGGAGGCAAAAGATGATGAGATAAAAGGATTTTTTGAAGATATTCTTAAAAGCCTAAAAAATATAAGCATGATACACTTAGATTCTTTAATATGGCAAATAGGAAAGCTCTCTAAAGAAGAAATACATCAATATTTTAAAGAGCTAGGGCAAGGAAATATAGCTCACAAATTAAGCGATATTATTGATGCTTAATCACATGCA
>CAZTLC010000094.1:0-4598 GCA_964614295.1 uncultured Aquificaceae bacterium
TGCGGTTTTAGAAGTAACCGATGAGTGCCCAAGTGGTGCCATCAGTACAGAAGTAATTGAAGAATAATTACCCTATGGAGGGTTAAAATAGATATATACTTTGTGGGCACGGCCGGTGGCCGTGTTTCTACTTTTAAATACATAAGAAAATCAGGCGGTTTCATAATAAAAGCTAAAAATACAATAGCACATATAGACCCAGGACCTGGGGCTTTTCTAAACATTTTACCTTTAGGTTTTAAACCTTGGGATACAGATATATTCATATTGTCCCATATACATTTAGATCATTCAGCAGATATAAACACTATGGTAGAGTCTGCAAAAGTCGGTTCCAAAGAAAAACAAGTGGCTATAGGTGCTCCAGAGGATGCCTTTTATGGAAATTCAAGAGTTATACTAGACTTTATCATTAAAAAAGCGGATAAACATTTTGTTTTCAAAGAAAACGCAAGTTATATATGGAAAGATATAAAAATTGATGTACTTAAAAAACATACTCATCATGGGGCTATTACGTACGGTTTAGTTTTCAACGAAAAGATAGCATACCACCCGTGCGCAAAATTTGAACCAGACATAGTAAGACATTATCCCTCAAATATAGATTTACTAATCTTAAACACCACCTTTTACAAAAAAAGAAACAACATAGACCATCTTTGCAAAGATGATGTAATAGAGATACTAAATATAGTAAAACCAAAAACAGCTATAATCACACATTTTGCTTCTGATATGATTGAAGCAGGACCAGAAAATGTTGCCAATGAAATAGAAGATAAAACACATATAAAAACTATAGCAGCCTTTGATGGTGCTAAAATAGTATTATGAATGATTTATTTAAAAAGCTTTCAAACCAAAAAGTACTCACTGTTATAGCTATAGTTTATGGGCTTTTGGTAGTAATACTAAAGCCATATACAAGCAAATCACAGTTTCTTTTCGGAGTTATCACAGAAACAATACTTATAGGAGTTATAATATTCTTAGACTTGTTTAAGAGATAAGGAGAGGAATTATGAAAGCTATAGCCGTTATATTAGCTATTGTTTTAGCGAGTATAGTTTTATTCTTCCTCACAAGAAAAAGAGAATATCTTTACTATACCAAAAAAGGAAAACTATGGCTTGGATTTGCTGGAGTAGCCGTTATAACTATGATGGACGAGCTCACCAGTATATTTTATGCACCTGGTGAAGCTTTTAGATTTATAGGTTACAAAGCTATAACATATCTTTCTCTGACATCACTTCTCATATTTTTGTACTCTCTCACAATGACAGAGATAGCAGAGATTTTAGAGAACAACAAAATAAAAGGTGGAGGTGTATATAGCTTTTCTTATTTTGTATTTGGTGCTACAGCTTCTTTTATAGCGGCAGGTTCCATCATAGTGGACTATGTAAATACCGCCGTTATATCGTCTATAAGCGCAGTAGAAAACTTAAACTTTTTTTTCCATTGGCCTCTCGTGTTTAAGCTTGGTTTAGAGCTTTTAATAATATGGCTAATCGCTGGTTTAAACCTAATAGGGGCAAGAGAGAATGCAAAAGTAACATATGTTCTTTTTGCGATAACCGCCTATATACTTACAATATTGGCGTTTTTAGGTATATCAGACCTGGACCGCACACAGATATACAAAGTTGTTTCATCTTATAAAACTACATTATCTCAAGATTTTTTGACACTTAATCCTGTAAAAACAATAGAGCTGATATCAATTGGTTTTGGTTCAACAATTTTAGCTTATTCTGGCATAGAATCTGTGCTTCAAACACATAAACTCGTAGAAAATTGGAAAACCATATACAAAGCTTATATAATGCTAGGATTAACGGTAGGGATATTCACACCTTTAATAGGCACGTTGGCTTTAGCAAAAGTGAAAAATCCTTTAGACCACGTTGATGACCTTATAACCTATTATTCTAAGTTAGTAGGCACGAATATAATGGCTATAGCAATAGTTATATTAGCTTCTTTGACCCTTGCATTTGCCGTAAACACTGCTTTAGTTGGTGCCACCGAACTTATATCAAAAATGGCCGATAATCATAAAACTTATTGGATATCTACTGTAAATAGATTTAACGCCCATTATCGCATCATAATATTTATGAGTGTATTTTTCTCCTTTATAGTGCTTATAACACAAGGTAATCAGGACATAGTTGCAGACATGTACGCTATAGGGCTTATCGCAACCTTTGTTATAAACACAGGCACTATAGTTCTTTATAAGATAGTAAGAGGGAACGCCCAAACCAAAGAGTATAGAACAGGGATATTTAGAAACATAATACTTTTTACAATATTTCTATCAACTTTTATATACATAGTGATCCATAAGCCTTATGGCACCTTAATGTGGGCACTGGTAGTAGCATTTTTCATTATAGCTGGCAATATCGTAACCAGAATAAAAACCACAGAAGAAGAAGAGAAGATAGCACAGATAGATAAATACGCAGATGTGGTGGATTACATAGCTACATTGCCAAAAGAAAAACCCATACATATCTTCTTCAGAAGGCCTTCCGAGAATGTCCAAGAGGTAAGTGATAATATGATATATATAACATTCTTCTTTCTAAGGCAAAAAAGACCACCAAAAAAACTTTTTAGAACCCATTTTATATTACCGGTAAGCGCTTTTTGGGGAATAGGCTATAGCTCAAAGAAACTATTAGAAGCTATAAACGAACAATATCCAGACAAAACCTTCAACATACACTTTGGTTGGCCATTGTCCTCTTGGTTTGAAAGAATATTCACAGGTGTTATGGTCTATAACATACTTCAGATGCCAAAACAATTTCCTCATTGGAATTTTATCATAGAATATAAAGCTGGCTCCTATAGACCTAAAAAGCCAGAATGATAGAATACGCATTGGCATTTTTATCTTCTATATTAGGAGGTGGCATAAACGCCGTAGCTGGTGGTGGTACTCTTATAAGCTTTCCTACCCTTATAGAGCTTGGTTTATCTTCAAAAGTCTCAAATACCACAAACACGGTGGCTCTTTGGACTGGTTCATTGTTGGGGGTTTTTGGTTATAAAAGCTACTTTAAAGAAGCTTTACCAGTCATAAAAAAACTTTTTATACCATCTTTAATGGGTGGCATATGTGGAGGATATTTACTTTTATACACATCTTCAAAAGCTTTTAACTTTATAGTGCCATTTCTTATACTCTTTGCTACAATACTGTTTAGTTTTGGACCTAAGATATCAACATTTACATCTCATATAAAAGCCCAATACATATTTTTAATACAATTTTTAACGGCTGTCTACGGAGGATATTTTGGAGCTGGCATGGGTATAATAATGCTTGGTAGCATAGCAGCCATTGGTGTAATAGATATACATATAGCAAATACCATTAAAAATACATTAGCATTTATTACAAACCTAAGTGCAGCTATATTATTTTCTTTATACGGAAAAGTAGAGTGGCACTATGCAACGATTATGATGGCAGGCTTTGCTTTCGGTGGTTTAGTTTCTTCTTTGATATCTCAAAAACTAGATAGAAAATACGTAAGGCTTTTGATAAATATAATAGGTTATAGCTTAACTATATATTATTTTATAAAATTTTATATTCTATGAGTGTAAAAGCTTTAATGTATCACAATGTAGGGATAGTACCTAAAGAGGCAAATCTTAAAAGCCTATATACAAATCCAAAACTCTTTGAAAAACAGATAAAACTTCTTCATAAACTTGGGTTTAAAACCATTGGCTCAAAAGTAATAATAGAGTTCTTAAACGGCAAAGACACAGAAAAAAGTATATCTATAACCTTTGATGACGCCTACAAAGATGTTTTTGAAAATGCATTGCCCGTACTAAAACATTACAATTTTAAAGCTATCATATTTGTGCCCGTAGGACTTGTGGGAGATTACAATAGATGGGATTTTGAAAGGGTAAAGGTGAAAAAACCTATAGCTTCTTGGGAAGATATAAAATATGCTTTAAAAGAAGGTTTTGAAATAGGCTCTCATACAATGACCCACAGGGCTTTAACCACTCTTGATAATAAAAGCCTAAAACAAGAGATAGAGCTATCAAAAAAAATACTAGAAGATAAGTTGGGAACAGAAATTAACACTTTTTGTTATCCCTACGGAGATTACGATGAAAAAGTTATAAGCGCTGTAAAAGAAGCAGGTTACAAACTAGCTTTTAGTGTGAATTCTGGCCATATAATTAAAGGCGATAACCCATATACATTAAAAAGGCTTCATATGAGACATAATACAAACGTCTTTAGGCTTTTATTAAAATTATCAAAGTTCTATAAATAAAAGGGGTAAAAAAACTCACCCTTATATTTACTCTTGTTTGGAGAAGATTTAAGCTTATATTCTAGTATTATTCCCCGGTTTTAAAACCAAGCACAGTATAAAGAGGACAAAAACCTATAGCAGCGGTTACTAAGAACACGAGCCCAACTATGCCAAGCAATATGAATAAAATACCGTGCTTGGTAATACCTAAAAACACAAAAATCAAGCCAAGTATGACTCTACCTACTCTATCCCACATAGCCATATTTTTTTGCATAAATTACCTCC
>CAZTLC010000095.1:0-4506 GCA_964614295.1 uncultured Aquificaceae bacterium
TTTAAGCTTTTAAAAGCCAAAAACCCTTCTTTTAGTTTTATTTCATTATATCCTAAAGCATTTAGGGGCTGTAGATTTTCTCCTTCGCCAAGGACTAAAAAAACATATTTGTCTGATAGTTTTTCCATAGTCTTAACTATATCAAGGGGTTTGCCAAGAGCCCTTTCTATGGTAGATTCAAATGTTCTTTCTAATTTATTGGCATCTTTGCATATAACCTCGTAGTGTAATCCAAGCTTTATCTTTACATACTCTAAAAATGAGCACTTTTTAGCTACTACTTCTATTAGGCTCACTCTCAAGTTTTTATCCAGTATTGAAAATACAATTCCCAAAAACCCAGCTCCAGCCCCTATATCTGCTATCTCTTTTAGATTAAAGTCTTTGATTTTGTAGAATATCTCTTCAGCGTTTTTTATATGCCTTTCAAATATTTTTGTTTCATCGGCTTTTGATACAAGCTTATGGACTTTGTTCCATTTTAATACCTCATCTATATATATCCTGTAAGCTTCTGTTTTATCCATAAAAATAAATTATAAATTATGCTATAATATATAGCTTGAAAACTTTCTATAGAAGGAGAGATTGCTATGAAAAGAGTTAGTGTTGAGCTTTTAGAGAGAGAAGCTACTACAAAAGGCGATAAAAAGAGCAAGAGGAAGGAAGGCTTTGTGCCAGTGGAAATTTATGGTAAAGGTGTTCAAAATATACATGCTTACATTAGGATAAAAGACTTGGCATCCATGCCACACGGCACTTCCTTTTTGATAGAAGCAAAGCTTGGTAACGAAGTATTACCCTGCCTTCTTAGGGATATACAGTATGGATGGTTGGGAGATAACCCTGTTCATGTTGATTTATATAATATATCAAATGTTACAGAAACAGATGTGGAAGTACCACTTGAGTTTGTTGGCACACCAAAAGGTTTAGAACTTGGTGGTACCCTTGAAATACATTTGCACAGCGTAGAGTTGAAAGTAAATCCAAGAGAGATACCTGATAAGATAATAGTAGACATATCTGGGGTAGGCCTTGGCGAGGTTTTACACGTTAAGGACCTAAATATACCAGCAAACTGCAGATTGTTAGAAGACCCAGAAGAAGTGGTGCTTGTAGTGGCAGAACCTGAAGAAGTCAAAGAAGGTGAAGAAGAACAAGTTGAAGAGACAGCTACAAAATAATGATAAAAGCTTTAGTGGGTCTTGGAAATCCAGGGCCCAAATATAAAGATACAAAACACAATATAGGCTTTAAAGTAATAGATGAGTTAGTTTTTAAACTACATATAAAGAATCCCATTGAAAAATACATGTCTTTGGTTTTTCATATAAAAGAAAAAGATATATACCTTTTAAAACCTCAAACGTTTATGAACAACTCAGGTATAGCTCTAAGACAGTTTGTAGAAAAAACAAAGATATCTCCAACCGAAATCCTTATAATATATGATGATATGGATTTACCTGTAGGCACTATAAAAATTAAACCAAACGGTGGTTCTGGGGGTCATAACGGAGTAGAATCTATTATAAGAGAGCTGAGAACCCAAGATTTTCCAAGGTTAAGAGTGGGCATAGGAAGACCGTCTTCCAAAGAAGAAGTATCAGAGTATGTTTTAAGTCCCTTTGATTACAAAGATATGGTTATTATTAAAAAAACCATTGACAAAGCGAGCGAATGCGCTCTTAGAAGCTTAGAGGAACCTTTAGAAAATGTAATGACTTTATGCAATACAAAAAGCTCATAAACTTTATACCTATTTTAACAATTTCTCTTTTACAAGTTTCTTGTTCATCTATAACATCTACAGTAAATTACGAGGCTTACAAATTCGGTATAGAAAGGTCAAAAGCCCCTTTGAAATATCTTTCCGATAGGATGGCTTACCATACATGCCCCACTTTCAAAGTTTACAGCAAGACATACACTATCCCGGTAGTGGCGGTGATGACCTATGTAGATTCAAATAATATAAATTATACCAGCGCTTTAGGGAAGACTCTTACAGAGCTTTTTAAAGATGCTCTTATAAGGGAATGCCATGTAAAGATTATTGAGATAAACTTATCAAAATATGTAACGATAAACTCCCACGGGGATGTAGCTCTCTCTTCTAACGTAAGAGATTTAAGAACGAGATTTAGAACATCTTATATATACCAAGGTATGTATACTTTGACAAGACATCAGCTTATAGTATATACAAGACTTATAAATCTTAGGACTGGTAATATAGATAAAGCTTACACTGATGAGATACCAGCCAACGATGAAATAAGAGAATTGCACGACGAGTAAAATCTAACTTGTTTTGTTTCCAAAAAACTTTTTATACAAGCTTATATTTACTGTCATTATGGATGCATATATGAAAAACGGCACACTTATAAATGAAAACTCCCACAATAGACTTGTAAGTATCGTAGCTATAGAAGATGCTCCTAATCTTGATATCTGATTTAAGCTAAAAGCTCTAGCTATTTCCGATATATCTATCATTTCACTCATCATAGATTGTTGTATAGGTAAGGCTAAAACCCTAAAAGAAGGATAAAGACTATACAACGCTAAATCTATATATAGATTTTTTACAATAGGCATTGAAAATATAATTATGGCACCGATGGTTCTAGTGAGTATTATGCTTTTAAGATTGCCAAGATGTTTGTATAAGATGTTTGCAAGAAGAGGTGAAAGGGAAGCTAAAACACCAGCTAAAAATGCCCAAAAAGCCATGTCAGATTTTTTGATGTGATAAACTATTATAAAAAATGGAATCAAAAAGGGTGTTATCAACCCTTGAGAAAAACCATTTAAAAAGCCGACTATGGAAAATTGTCCTATGGTTTTTTTACTGCTTAATTTATCTATGCGTCCTTTCTTATGGTAAGAATTTATAGGCAATATAAAGATTATACCTAACAAAGATATCCAAAAAGCTATCAAAAAAGCATCTTTGTTATTTGGAATAAACTTCATTAAATAGGCGCCAAAAGCTCCAGATATACCAGTAAGGAAAGTAAATATAGAATAAGCCAATACCCGTTTTTCTTTTGGTATTATATCTGTGGCTAAAGCGTTTACAGCAGGCATTATAGCACCTCCTACCCCACCGCTCATCAAAGAACCAGTGGCAGAGTACCCACCTAATACGGCGCTTAAAAAAGCTATCGTGTAAGAGGGTTGTAAGTATAGCAGCAAAGCGCTCAAGGGTAAGAGAGATGACATAAAGATAACCGCATTTTTCCTATGCCATACATCTGCTATTACACCACCAAAAACAGATAGTATAGCGGTAGATATCGTAGCTAAAGCGTAAATAAGCCCTAAGTATCCTATGCTTTTATGAAAATCTTTTAATATTATATAAGGAAATGCTATTGTTATGATGCCACCAGCTATGCCTCTTAAAATCCTAAAAACAGAGATATAGAAAAGATTCTTATACATTTAGACCATGTCTTTAAACTCTTTAAATATATAAAGAGCATCATGGGGACCAGGAGAGGCTTCTGGATGAAACTGCACAGAATAATAAGGTATATCTTTGTGAGCCATACCTTCTATCGTCTCATCCAAAAGATTTATATGGGTTATTTCCATAAAATCTGGTAAATCTTCTACTGCATAGTTATGATTTTGGGAGGTTATTAGAATTTTTTTACTTCTTATATCTTTTACAGGATGGTTAGCTCCGTGATGCCCAAATTTTAACTTATAAGTTTTTGCTCCTATAGCTAAAGCCATTATCTGATGCCCAAGGCATATACCAAATACTGGCTTTTTACCAAAAAAATATTTGGCTATGTTTATACCGTTTAACACGTTGGCTGGATCTCCAGGCCCGTTTGATAGAAATATAGCATCTGGGTTCATGGCTTCTATATCTTCCTTGGATGTATTGGCTGGTACCACAGTGCAGTTTATGCCGTTTTCTACAAGATAGTTGATGATACTTTGTTTTATGCCAAAATCTACCACCACAAAGTGTTTTGAACCTTGATAAGCGTAAACTTTATATACCTTGTCGGTAGTTACTTCGGATATCAAATCAAGCGAAGAAATATCCTTTACCATCTTTACCTTTTCGTATATGGCTTTTGGTTTTAAATCTATTGTGGATATGAATCCTCTTGTGACGCCTCTTTCTCTTAATATCTTTACCAAACCTCTTGTATCTATATTTGATATTCCTACTATACCATGTTTTTCAAGATAATGAGATAAAGTGCTCATAGAAGAATGATTACTATCTATCTTGGATATCTCCCTTACTACAAATCCAGCCACTTGGGGCTTAGAAGATTCTACATCGTTATTGTTTACGCCGTAGTTTCCTATCTGAGGATTTGTCATTACCACTATCTGGCCTCTGTAGGAGGGATCTGTAATAATTTCTTGGTATCCTGTTATAGCTGTATTAAACACCACCTCGCCATAGCATTCGCCAGCTTTACCGAAGGATTTTCCTATAAAGTATGTTCCATCTTCAAGACATAA
>CAZTLC010000096.1:0-4365 GCA_964614295.1 uncultured Aquificaceae bacterium
TATAATAATAAAAACTTTGAAAAAGGTGGAAGATATGAAAGAAGGTAAGGTAGTGCAGGTTATAGGAGCGGTATTAGATGTTGAATTTGACACTGAGGAATTGCCCCCGATAAGACATGGACTTGTGATGGATAGAAGATTTATGGGGGACAATGATGAATGGCTTACTGAAAAGCTATATCTTGAAGTGGCTCAGCACATAGGTGAAAAAAGGGTAAGAGCTATAGCTATGGGCCCAACAGATGGTATTCAAAGAGGAGCTAAGGTTGAATATTTAGGAGGCCCGATAAAAATACCTGTGGGTGATGATGTTTTAGGAAGAGTGTTTAATGTTGTAGGCCAGCCTATAGATGAATCTGGAGATGTGAAAGCCACAGACTATTGGCCCATGTTTAGAGAGCCGCCACCTCTTACAGAACAATCTACAAAGGTAGAGATACTTGAAACAGGTATAAAAGTTATAGACTTGCTAGAGCCATACGTTAAGGGTGGAAAAGTAGGACTCTTTGGTGGTGCAGGTGTTGGTAAAACCGTTTTGATGCAAGAGTTGATACACAATATAGCAAAGTTCCACAAAGGTTATTCGGTGGTTATAGGTGTGGGCGAGCGTACCCGTGAAGGTAACGACCTTTGGCATGAGATGAAGGATTCTGGCGTTTTACCATATACTGTTATGGTTTATGGCCAGATGAATGAGCCTCCTGGTGTTAGATTTAGAGTAGCTCAAACTGGTATCACGATGGCGGAATATTTTAGAGATGTTCAAGGACAGGATGTTTTGACATTTATAGACAACATATTTAGATTTGTGCAAGCAGGTTCTGAGGTTTCTACGCTTTTAGGAAGATTACCTTCTGCGGTTGGATATCAACCTACCCTAAATACAGACGTTGGTGAAGTTCAAGAGCGTATCACATCCACCAAGAAGGGTTCTATTACTTCTGTACAAGCAGTTTATGTGCCAGCTGACGATATCACAGACCCAGCCCCTTATTCTATATTTGCTCATCTTGATGCTACTACGGTGTTGGCTCGTAGATTAACAGAGTTAGGTATATATCCTGCTATAGATCCTCTTGAGTCTACATCAAAATACCTGGCTCCAGAGTTTGTAGGACAAGAACATTACAATGTTGCCATGGAAGTAAAGCGTATATTGCAAAGATATAAAGAACTCCAGGAAATTATAGCGATACTTGGTATGGAAGAGCTCTCCGATGAAGATAAGGCTATAGTAAATAGAGCCCGTCGTATTCAGAAGTTCTTGTCTCAACGTTTCCATGTAGCAGAGCAATTCACTGGTATGCCAGGCTCTTATGTCAAACTAGAAGATACCATAAGGAGCTTTAAGGAGATACTCACAGGTAAATATGACGATTTACCAGAAAACGCATTTTATATGGTAGGAAGTATAGAAGAAGCCATGGAAAAAGCCAAAAAAATGTAATATATTATATACTATGAAGAAATTGGTATTTGCACTTGGACTTTTTGGCTTGGCGAGTTTTGGGGCTTTTGCTGTGACCCCTCAAAAGATATTTGAAATGCATTGTATGCAATGCCACAACGGCAAGAGAGCCCCGTCTGCTAAAGAACTTCATACAAAGTTCGCCGGCAAGAAAAAAGAGCTTGTAGCTGCTATATCTCATTGCAGGCCAGCTATGGCATTACCGGCATCTGAGAGAGAAGCTATTATAAACTGGCTATCCTCTAAATGATTATGAAGGCGGTATAGCTCAGGGGCTAGAGCGGAGATCTCATAAGTCTTAGGTCGGAGGTTCGAATCCTCCTACCGCCATTTTAAATATCTCCTGCAATCTCAAAATCTAGTTTTCCCCTTTTATCATCTACCTTTATCACTTTTACATTTACACTATCTCCCAACCTATATGTTTTATGGCTTTTAGTGTCTATAAATCTATGATTTTCTTGGTCATACACAAAGTCCCCTTGTATAGAACCAATATTGACGAATCCTTCCGCCAATATAGTTTTTATTTGGACGAAAATACCATTTTGTATAATACCTGTTATGATACCTTCAAAGATTTCACCTATCTTGTCTTTCATAAATCTTGCTCTTAGAAGGTCTATGGCCTCGTATTCAATTTTATCCGCTAAACGTTCCTTCTCAGAAAGATGTATCGCTGCTTCTTCAAGATATCCCATATTAAAAGCCAAAGACTTTTTCTTTAAAACAGCTTTTACTATCCTATGAACTATGATATCTGGATATCTTCTTATGGGAGAAGTAAAATGAGTGTAATGCTTAGATGCAAGGCCAAAATGTCCTATATCTATAGGTGAATATTTGGCTTTTTGCATGCTCCTTAGGGTTAAAAATCTTACTAAAAATTCCTCTTCTTTGCCTTCAAAGTACTCTATAATGTGTTGGAAAAATTTTGGTTCAAACTCCTCTGGTATGGATGTTTTATACCCGAGTCCGGAAAGGATTTCTAAAAGGTTTTGCACTTTTTCTTTGTTTGGCTTTTCGTGAATCCTATAAAAACCTAGCTTTGATTTTTCATTTATAAAAGTTGCAACTACTTCATTGGCGGACACCATAAACTCTTCTATTATCCTATGTGCTATATGGCGTTCATAAGGCACTATAGCACTTGGCTCACCAGTTTCATCTATGACTATCTCAGCTTCTGGTAAGTCAAAATCTATACTTCCCAAATCCCATCTTATCTTATGTCTTTTTCTATAAAGATTTTCCATCTCAACGAGTGTTTCTCTAATGCCTGGTATAGGTGGTTTTATCTTACCTGTTATTATATCTAAAGCCTCATCGTAGGTAAGTCTTGCTTTTGAGTTTATAACGCTTTCATATATATCAAAATGTTTTAGTCTTGCGCTTTTATCAAAAACCATCTCTACGCTAAGACAAAATCTATCTTGGTTTGGCACCAAACTACAAAGGTTGGAAGATAGCTCCTCTGGAAGCATGTGTATAGCTTCTCCTGGAAGATAGACGGTAGTACCTCTTTCATAAGCCTCTTTGTCAAGAGCACCACCAAATTTTACAAATAAAGACACATCCGCTATATGCACAAATAACCTATAATCATCCCCTATCTTCTCAAGGTAAACTGCATCATCAAAGTCTTTTGCTTTTACTGGGTCAATGGTAAAACAAGGCTGGTCTCTTAAGTCTTTTCGTTTTGATATCTCTTTTTCAAAGTCAAACTTCTCTAAGAATGTGTTTAGTTCTTTTATAGCTTCTTTTGGATATTGATTTTTTAGATTGTATTTTCTTTTTAAAAGCTCTAAAGCTAAGAAGCTTTCAGAAGGATTTCCTATTATTTCTACGATTTTCCCTTTGGCTTTTTGGGTTTTTGTAGGATACTTTGTTATCTTTACAAGCACAAGTTGGTCTGGTTTTATGTTTTTACATTGATTTTTAGAAAGTTCTATATCGTGAAAATGATTTTCGTCTATTGGATTTGCTATGCATTTTTTGAAATTTTGTATACTACAAACAAATTCTTTTCTTGTGCGCTTTAAAACTCTTTCTATCCTTAACTCCTTTTTACCTTTGTAAAGGACTACGTATCCTTCTACCTCATCTTTGTCAAAAACCTTTTGCATTTCAAAGTGAGGTATGTATATATCTTCTGATCCATCTTTTGGTATTAAAAACCCAAAACCTGCAGGATTTGCCTCTACCGTACCCACAACTTTTGGTAAAGATTCTTGGTTTAAGCTGAAATATCCCTTTGTGGTTATTATCTTGTTTTGCTTTATAAGTTCTCTTAAGATTTTTCTAAGTATCTTTTTGTCTATAGGTATGTTTTTGGAAATCTCCCCAAAGGATACTGGTTTTTTCTTAGAGGATAGAAACGTCTCTATAGCCAAAACAATATCTTCTTTTTCCATCAGAGTTTTACTCTCCCTTTGAACTCTCTTTGTATTTCTCTTCTCATGTCCTTTTCTTTTAGCTCTTTTCTTTTATCGTAGAGTTTTTTACCTTTTACTAAAGCTATATCCACCTTTACCTTACCCTTTTTAAAATAAAGGCTAACAGGTATTATAGTATAGCCTTTCTCTTTTGATTTTCCCAAAAGCCTCAGGATTTCTCTCTTATGAAGAAGCAATTTCCTTTTTCTAAGAGGGTCTGGGGGTTTTATAGTAGCATACTTATAAGGTGCAATATAAAGATTGTATAAAAAGGCCTCGCCGTTTTCTATCCTTACAAATGAATCTTTAAAAGAAATCGTTTGTTTGTTTCTTATGGATTTTATCTCTGGTCCTAAAAGCTCAATACCTGCTTGATAAGTCTCTACAACTTCATTTTCGTGCAAACCTTCTTTGTTTACATATCTTGGTGTATTATTTTCTTCATGTTTTTTCATATATATA
>CAZTLC010000097.1:0-4243 GCA_964614295.1 uncultured Aquificaceae bacterium
CCTGCTTTTATAAAAAATCTAAAACTTAGAATACTCTTTTGGCGGAACGATATAAAGAAGTACTGGTATTAAAAGAAGTGTAGCGATTGTGCCTATACTCATACCACTTACAACTACAACAGCCAAAGGTTTTTGTACTTGAGTACCTATGCCAGTCCTAATGGCTGCTGGCAAGAGCCCAAGGGCCGCTACTAAACCTGTCATCAACACAGGCCTAAATTTATCTTTCATAGTCTCTATCACAGCCTCATAAACAGATAGACCACTTTCATAAAGTTTGATAAATTGGGTGACTATCACAGAACCATTCATTATAGAAACACCCATTATAGATATGAAACCAATAGCAGAGGAGACACTAAAAGCCATACCAAGAACAAGAAGAGTTAATATAGCAGTGCCTATAGCCACTATAGCACTAGAAAAAGCTATAAAGGTATATCTTAAAGATTTAAAATACAGATAAAGTATCGCTAAAGCTATAAACACAGCCACTGGTATTATAATAGCCATTTGATGTTGAGCTTGTATCATCTGTTTGTACTCTCCACTCCATTCAAGATGATACCCTGGTGGTAGTTTCACAGATTTTGCTATAGCTTCTTTGGCTCTTTTTATTACACCACCCACATTTGAAGTGGTAATACTAAACTTTATAGGTAAAAATCTTTGATAATTCTCCCTATAAATGAAAAAAGCCCCTATATGATATCTAACATCTGCTACATCTCCAAGCTTTATAATCTGACCAGTTGGTGTAAGTATCGGGATAGAAGCTATCTCTTTGGCAGTTTTCCTATAGTCTTTTGGGAATCTTATCACTAAATCAAATTGCTCATCGCCTTTTAATACTTCTGTAACAGGAGAACTTCCTATAGCAGCCTGTATAATATTTAATACATCACCAGTATTTAGACCATATCTTGCAGCTTTCTCCCTATCAACTTTTATATCTATTTCAGGTTGTCCTAACTCCTTATACATACCAACGTCTGCCATACCTTTTACATGTTCTAATATAGGGGTTATCTCTCTTCCGAGTTTATCAAGTTCTTTTAAACTTGGACCGTATATCTTTAAAGAGTTTTCACCTTTTACACCAGAAAGTACCTCATCAAAGTTATCTTGTATATATTGAGAAAAGTTTACATCAGCTCCTGGAAACATCTTTTCAAGATGTTTTCTCATGATATTTTCAAGTTTCTCTTTAGTCATGCCAGCTGGCCATTTAGAATATGGTAAAAGCTGTATAGAATACTCAGTATCGTAAGAACCTACATCGTCTGTACCATCTTCTGGTCTACCAGCTCTACTATCTACAGATACCACCTCTGGAAATGTCATCATATATTGTCTTACTTCATTTGCATACTTATGAGAGGTAGAAAGCGCTATACTGTATGGAAATGTAATTCTAAGATATATGTTTCCTTCATCTAAAGTTGGTATAAACTCTGTTCCTAAAAATTTAAAACACAAAAGCATTATGGCTACAAGTAGAAAACTCACTATAGCAAAAGGCTTTGCTATTTTTAACAGCTGTTTTAAGATTTTTATATAAAAATTTGTAAGGAAAATAGGAATTTTTGGTTCTTTTTTATTTATCTCTTTTTTGATAAATCCTATGGCAGATGGCACAAAAGTAAAGGTAAGTACAATAGCTATGGTAAGAGCGTAAACATAGGTTCTCGCCATAGGACTAAACAAAACCCCTTGAGCCCCACTCATCATAAAAAGTGGTATAAAAGAGGTGATGATAATGAGGATTGAGAACATTATAGGTTTTGCTATATCCATAGTAGCATAAGCTATAACATAGTCTTGATTATGATTGTCTTTTTCTTCCGATATCCTAAAAATGTTCTCCGCCAAGAGTATTGCACTATCTATGATGATGCCAAAATCCACAGCTCCAAGGGATATAAGGTTTGCCTCTTCGCCTCTTAAAGCCATAAAAGCTAGTGTAGCTATAAGAGCTATTGGCACTACAGAGGCAATCACAAGGGCTATTGGCACATCCCCTAAGAAAAATATTACCATAGCAAGTATAAGCAGTATACCTATTGTAGCGTTTTCTTTTATCTTGTTTATAACAGCGTTTAAAAGCGTTTGTCTAGTATAATATGGCACAAGCTCAACACCTTGAGATTTATACTGCTTGTTTAACTCCTCTATCTTTTTGTTTAGAGCTTTTAACGTAGGGACAGACTGAGCATCTTTTCTCATAACAGCAGTTACCACTACCACTTGATTTCTTGAATACCACTTGCCATTTGGTTCTCTTATGCTAAGACCCATATACCCTTGCACCGGAGCATGCCCTATTCTCACTGTTCCAATATCAGCTACAGTGATAGGAGTACCGTTGTAATTTGTTAAAACTATGTCCTTTATATCGTTTAGATTTTTTATAAGCCCGATACCGCGGATTGTGTATGTTTGTTCTCCTATTTCCGTATAGTTACCACCGACGTTTATGTTGGCATTTGCTATGGCGTTTTGCACCTGAGACAACGTAAGACCATATTTTACTAACTTTTGAGGGTCCACAATCACTTGATATTGCTTTTCAAAACCACCTATAGGATTACAATCTTCAATACCAGGCACCGTTTTAATTTGTCTACATATAGGCCAGTCCGCTAACGTCCTAAGGTGCATAAGAGATTGGTGATTTAGACCGCGTACTTGAAATCTCATTACTTCACCCACCGGGTTTGATTGGATGACAGGTTGAACACCTGGAGGGAGGTTAACTTGGGTTAATCTGTTTATTATATGCTGTTTAGCAGCATCATAGCTTATATCATAGCTAAAAGTAACTTTTACATCTGAAAGCCCATATAAAGATAAAGTATTTATCTTGGTGGCATAAGGGATAGCTGAAAGAGCACTCTCTAATGGCACAGTTACCTGTTTTTCCACTTCTTTCGCAGAGTGTCCAGCATATATGGCGGTTATCTCTACAACTACAGGAGAATAATCAGGAAACGGCTCTATGTCAAGTTTTTTAAGACCAAATAGAGAAAATACGAAAAGAAGTATCGTTAAAAATATAAACACTATCTTATTTTGAAGTACAAAGCTTATAAATGACCTCATAATCAATCCTTTATAGCGTCTTTTAAAAGTAAGCTACCAGAAGCTACTATCTCGTCTCCTGGGTTTAAACCACTTTTTACATAAGCCGTACCATCTTTTATTTGATAAATTTTTACTCCAGTCTTTACATACTTACCGTTTTCATATTTCAAAACATAAAATTTATTGTTATCAAATATCAAAGCGCTTTGAGGAATAGATATAGCTTGAACAGTGCTAGGTAGTATCTCCACATTTACAAACATGTTTGGTTTTAAAAAGTTGTCAATATTTTTAACCCTTATATAGACTTTGTAAGTCCTGGTATTTGGGTCTACTATATCTCCCACATAAAATACTTTACCTTTAAAATCAACCCCAGGATAAGAAGATGTGGTAATATCTACTAATTCTCCCGGTTTTATAAATCTTATATCCTTACTAAAAGCATCTGCTTCCACCATTACATGAGAGGTATCCACTATGGTAGCTAACGGTGTATAAGGGTCTACGATGATTTTCTCACCAGGATGAATATTTAACTTCGCCACAACCCCGTCAGAGGGACTGGTTATATATTTGGTCATAACATAAGACCCACCACCCTTCAAACCTATTATTTTCATCTGGGCATAATATCCATCCATCAAAGCTTTAGAGGATTTTAAATTTGCTATAGCATTGTCTAAATCAAACTTAGACATTGAGCCTATATCATATAACTTTTTGGTAAGCTTGTAGGTCTTTTCAGCAAGTTCATACTGGGCTTTTGCTTGAAGATAATTTGAGTATAGGTTTGCCACATCAGCAGATTTAACCAGGAAAAGAGGCTCTCCGACATGAACATTTTGACCTATATTTACCAGCACCCTTTCTATGACACCGTTTACAGAGGAGGTAACATTTACTATGCCATTTGGAGAGGACTTTACAGTACCCGGGAGTTTCAGGCTTTTAGTAAAGTTAGAAACGTTCACTTTTATAATCTTTATATTATTAGTTTTAACTTGATGCGAAACTTTTTCTTCTCTAATACTGCCCGAAGCCTTAGAGTTGTTACAGCTTGTAAAAGCCAAACACACCAACGAAAATAAAAAAGCGCTTTTAAAAATTTTAACTCTCATAAGCTACCCCTACTATAAAGGTCTAAAAGTGTTCTGTT
>CAZTLC010000098.1:0-4231 GCA_964614295.1 uncultured Aquificaceae bacterium
GGGGGGTTATAATATATAAATGCAAGAAAATGTAATAATAGATACAAGCATATTCACAAACCCAAATGTATACAAGAACATTTCTTTAGGACAACCAATAGACGCTATAGAGGCTTTTATAGGTCTAGCTCATAAAAGCAGTAAAAAAATCTATATGCCAAGGACAGTTTATACAGAACTATGTAAGGTGGTGGATTTAGAACCCCTTAAAAGTAAATTTGAGTCAGCTATCATAATAAAATCACCAAATAGATGTAATATAACGATAAACGGAACGATACTCTTTGATTTGGTAGAGGATATAAGGATAAGAATAAACAAGGGGCTTAGGATAGCGGAAGAGTTTGCAAGAGACAAAACCCAAGATATACAAACCACCATATCAAAACTAAGAGAAAAATACAAAGAGGCTCTACGTCAAGGAACCCTTGATAGCAAAGAAGATGTAGATATAATACTCTTAGCCATGGAGCTAAACGGAATAATACTCTCTGGAGACGAAGGTATAAACACCTGGGCAGATAAACTTGGGGTAAGAACCGTCAACCCTCTATTCATACAAGAGTTTTTGAGCTTTTAGTATATAATAAATCTAATAAATTTTAGGAGGTTTTTATGAGTATAAAAAGAATGGCTATAGCTTTAGCAGCATGGACTTTATTTTACAACATATCACCAGCCATGGCGTCTTTTGTAGGCTCAAAACCACCTATAGAGATAAATACCAATAGAACTCTGTATATAAAAGAGATTCAGAAAGCCTTGGAGAACAAGATAGTAGCCCAAAAGCTAAAAGAGTATGGCATGAACAAAAAAGAAATAGAAAAAAAACTAAAATCCATGAACGACCAACAGCTTAGACTTTTAGCAAATGCCTCTAAAAAATTAAATGCAGGTGGAGATGCCCTTGGACTTGCTATAGCAGCCCTTGTTATAGTGCTTCTTGTGGTGCTCATATTAAGACTTGCAGGAAAAGAGGTGATTATAAGATAAAACGCATATTTTTGATAGTAGGGCTTTTGTCAACCCTATCTTATGGGGGCGATGTTTGCTCCCATATAAATGTGCCTTTTATAAAACAGCCTCAAGAGAATCTATGCGGTCCTGTGGCTGTGGAAGAGATACTCATATTTTACCATGATAAAAAATCTTTTGATAGTATAATAAAAAATGTATATACACCATCTATAAAAGGAAGTCTCATAACTGATATTCAGAATTATTTTGAAAAGGAAGGATTTAAAACAAAATATCTAAGAAATACAAAAGCCATAGAAGAACAGATAAAAAAGTGTAGGCCTGTGGTAGCGCTTTTAGATATGGGCAATTTTTTATTTACGCTACCCCATTATGTAGTAATAACAGGATTTAATAAAAATGGGTTTTTTATGAACGATGGGTATAAGAAAGATAGGTTTATGAGTTTTAAGGATTTTAAAAAAAGGTTTAAGAGTATGGGTAATATAGCATTGGTGGCTTTCAAAGAAAAGAAATAGCTTATATGATAAAATAGTTTAACTATGGAAGAGATTAGAAAAAAGAAGTTAGATGAGCTTGCTAAAAACCAAAAACATGTATACAAATACTATTTTGAAAGCCCATACTTCATCCATGAGATTAGAGAAAGATACGAAAAAGAGCCTACAAAAGAAAAAATTATAGTAAAAGCCACCGTAAAAAGGGTTTCAAAGCTAGAAGACGGGTTTGTTTTGAGGATAGCCTCTGATAGTGGTATTGAAATATTGGCATATTCAAAAGATAGTTTTGAACCAAATAAAACTTATCACATAGAAGGTATTTTATCAAGGATAGATGAAAAATTAAGCCTCATAGACGCAAAGCAAAGCACCCAAGAGCCCACCATTACAATAGATGAGATAAAAAAGGAGTTTGACCTAGACCCGGGCTTTGAAGATGTGTCTATAGCTGGAAGGCTCATAGCTCTAAGGAGCATGGGTAAAGCCATATTTGGACATATTCAAGACTTTAGCGGTAAGTTGCAAATATATATCAAAAAAGATGTGATAGGTGATGAGAAATTTAAGTTTGTAGAGGATTTCTTAGATGTAGGAGACATGATAGGAGTAAAAGGAAAACTCTTTAGAACTCATACCGGAGAGCTTACAATAGAGGTTTTTGATATCGAGCTTTTAACAAAAGCCTTAAACAATATGCCAGAAAAATGGCACGGTGTAAAAGATGTAGAGATAAAATATCGTCAAAGGTATTTAGACCTTATTGCCAATGAAAGTTCAAGGAAGGTATTTGCCTTAAGGTCAAAGGTTATAAAGGCCTTGAGAGATTTTTTTGACAAAAACAAGTTTATGGAAGTGGAGACCCCGATACTTCAACCGATAGCCTCTGGAGCTACCGCAAGACCTTTTATCACATACCACAATTACTTGGAATCAGAACTCTATCTTAGAATAGCCCCAGAGCTTTATCTTAAAAAGCTGATAGTGGGTGGTATACCAAGGGTCTATGAAATAGGCAAAAACTTTAGAAACGAAGGGGTAGACACTACCCACAATCCAGAATTTACGATGGTGGAGTTTTACGCCGCCTACTGGGACTATAAGAAGCTTATAACGTTTACCGAAGAGCTTTTTGACTATCTTACAGATATTACTGGTATTAAAAGCGTAGAAACAAATACTGGTGTTATAAACCTAAAACCGCCCTTTAGAGTGGCTAAGTTTTTTGAGCTTTTAGAAGAAAAGACTTCAAAAGATAAAAGCTTTTTCTTGCATCATGAGGAAGAACTGAAGAAATTTGCCCATGAAATTGGTATACCAAAAGCTTATAGTTTATCAAAGGCAAAACTTATAGAAAAGGTCTTTGAATACACTGTAGAAGAGGAGCTTGTCCAACCAACTTTTGTAATAGACTTTCCTAAGATTTTATCACCTCTTGCTAAAACTCACCGAGAAGATGATGAGCTTGTAGAGCGATTTGAGCTTTATATAAACAAAAAAGAGATAGCAAACGCATACTCTGAGCTAAATGACCCGGAAGAACAGAACAAAAGATTTTTAGAACAAAAACTTCAAAAAGCCACCGGCGATGAAGAGGCTATGGAAACAGATGATGATTTTGTTGAAGCTCTAAAATACGGTATGCCCCCCACCGCTGGAGAGGGCATAGGGATAGATAGACTCGTAATGCTTTTTGCAAATGTAGATTCTATAAGAGATGTGATATTGTTCCCAGCCGCCAGAAAGCTTGAGCAATAAATTATATTTTATATTTAATGTTTAAAGGAGTCTTACCATGGAAAATGTGTTTTTTGATATATACGAAAGGGCTAAAAACGATGAGATTTCAAAAGAAGAGGCTTTATTTATATTAAAAGCCGAAGACAAATATATACCTCTTATCGTATATTTGGCATCCAAATTAAAAGATGAGTTTTTTGACTCAAGGAAGTTTGAATTTTGTTCTATTATAAATGCCAAAAGTGGGGCTTGCTCTGAGGATTGTAAATTCTGTGCTCAATCAAAGTTTTACAAGACACCTATAAACATATACAAGCTAGTAGACAAAGAAGAGCTCGTAGAAGGTGCTTTAAGAGGCGTAGAATATGGAGCCAACAGATATTGTATGGTGCTAAGTACAAAAGCAGCCTCCGATGAAGAGGTAGAAAAGCTCTGTGAAGCGGTAAAAGAGATAAGAGCTCAAAACATACCCATAAACGTATGCGTGTCTGCTGGAACTATAAGTTTAGAGAGCCTTTTAAAACTAAAAGAAGCTGGTGTTACGAGGATAAACCACAACCTTGAAACCTCTGAAAAGTATTTTCCAAACATAGTATCTACCCATAGTTGGGAAGAAAGGCTACAAACTATAAAAAATGTCCAAAAGGCAGGACTTTCCACTTGCAGTGGTGCTATCTTTGGCCTTGGGGAATCCGATGAGGATAGGGTGGATTTGGCTTTTGTCTATAAAGAGCTTGGAGTAGATTCAATACCTTTAAACTTCTTGATGCCTATACCAAACACACCTTTAGAACACAACAAGCCTATAAGAGCCCTAGAGGCTTTAAAGATAATTGCCATGTTTAGATTCACAAACAAGAGTGCAGAGCTAAGACTCTGTGGTGGTAGAGAACAAACACTTGGTGATTTTCATGGTATGGCAGCTTTTATGACAAACGCTTTAATGGCTGGGGGGTATCTCACAAGAGCCGGAAGAGATATTAAAAAAGATTACAGGATGCTTGAAGATATGTCTT
>CAZTLC010000099.1:0-4194 GCA_964614295.1 uncultured Aquificaceae bacterium
GTATAAAATATTAGATATGAGTTATTTGCCTTTTGCTAGAAAATATAGACCAAAAACGTTTAAAGAGCTTATAGGACAGGAGATACCTGCCACTATATTGAAAAATGCGTTTTTGCAAGATAAGATTCATCATGCTTATATATTTGCTGGGCATAAAGGAACTGGAAAGACTACTACTGCAAGGATATTTGCAAAAGTATTAAATTGCCTAAACCCTCAAGAGGGAGAACCATGCAATAGCTGTGCCAACTGTCAAGCTATAGAAAAAGGAAACTTTGTGGACTTGATAGAAATGGACGCTGCTTCTAATAGGGGTATAGACGAGATTAGGTCTATAAAGGAAGGGGCTAGTTATCTACCGATGCAGGGAAAGTACAAAGTATATATCATAGACGAAGCTCATATGCTTACAAAAGAAGCCTTCAATGCGCTTTTAAAAACTATAGAAGAACCGCCCCCTTCGTTGATATTCATTCTTTGCACCACCGAGTTTGATAAGATATTGCCTACCATCCAATCAAGGTGTCAAAAGCTCATATTCTCAAAAGCCTCAAAAGAAAACATCAAAATATATTTAAAACGTATAGCCGCTGAGGAAGCCATAGAGTTAGATGAAGAGGCTTTAGAGATTATAGCGGATTTGTCAGATGATTCTATGAGAGATGCTGCAAGCCTTTTAGACCAAGCTAGCACTTATGGCAACAACAAGGTAACCATAGACACTATAAAAGCTATGTTTGGACCTGTAGATAAAAATTCTATAAGGAGGTTTTTGGAGCTTTTAATAGCATCAAACACAAAAGAAGCTATAGACATGCTGAGCATCCTAAACGAGAAGGGCTACAATGTAAGGTTGTTTTGGGAAGGGGTTTACAAAGAACTTAAAAACATATTAAAAGCCTTTGCCATCGGCGAAGCCCAAGAAGAGTTTTATAAAAATATGCTTTCAAAACCATTAGAGGTGTTTTTATACCTTGAAGATATCGTAAATCAAGGCTTTAGCGCCATGTATCAAAAAGACCCGATACTAGCTCTTGAAATAACCGTTCTAAAAGCTTCTTTGATAAAGGATTTTATACCAATTTCAGAGCTTTTAAAAGAAGGATTGGATGAGACGTTAAAATCAGCTGAAAAAAAAACACTGAATGATAATATAGATACTAAAAGCCCAAAAAATCAAGAAAAAGAATATCCAGAAGAGGTAGAAAAGATTTTAGAAGTCTTTAAACCTGCTAAGATATTACATTATGAAGAAAAGTGATTTAAAAGTGGTAATAAAGCTTTCTAAAGAAGGGGAACTCCTTATATTGGATGCCATAGTAACAGGAGCACCCAACAGGCTTGGGCTTACTAGAACAAGAGCCCATGATAAAAAGACACTTGAAATACTCACCACCCAATATCAAATTAATGAATTGATGGAGTTTTTAAAAACTTTAAAACCTTATTTTAGCATAGAGTCTATAGAGATAGAACCATGAAGGTGCTTATAGTAGATGACGAGGCTTCCATAAGAGAGTCTATATCAGAGATTTTAAAAGACGAAGACATAAGCTCAAAAACTGCAAAATCCTTGGAAGAAGCCAAGAAGATATTGCTAAAAGAGTATTTTCCAGTGATACTCCTTGATATATGGCTTGAAGATGGCTCTGGTATAGATTTTATAGATACCGTAAAAGAGCTCTCTCCGAACTCCTCCATTGTGATGATAACGGGTCATGGAGGTATAGACCTCGCAGTCCAGTCCATCAAAAAAGGAGCTTTTGATTTTTTAGAAAAACCTCTTTCCATAGAAAAGCTTTTAAACGTCATAGAAAAAGCACACCAAGAACACATCAAAAACAAACTCCAAAATGTAAACCAAGAGGATGATATCATAGGAGAATCTATACCTATAAAAAAACTAAAAGAGGAGATAAAAAAAGTATCCAAATCAAATGCAAACATAGTAATATTTGGAGAAAACGGCACTGGAAAAGAGTTGGTGGCTAAGAACATTCATAGGTTGTCTCCTAGAAAAGACAAACCTTTTGTGGATATAAACTGTGCTGCTATACCAGATGAACTCATAGAATCGGAGATTTTTGGATACGAAAAAGGGGCTTTTACAGGGGCTTTATCAAGAAAAGCTGGAAAACTTGAGATAGCAAACGAAGGCACCATATTCTTAGATGAAATAGGGGATATGAGCCTAAAAGCTCAGGCAAAGCTACTAAGGGCTATAGAGACGAAGAGTTTTCACAGGCTTGGAGGACTTCAAAAGATAGATGTGGATGTAAGATTTATCTGCGCTTCCAACAAAGACCTAAAAAAACTCATAGAACAGGGGCTTTTCAGAGAAGATTTATACTATAGGCTGGCGGTGATAACCTTAGAAGTACCACCTTTAAGAGAAAGAGGCCAAGATATAATACTACTTGCAGAATACTTCTTGGATAAGTTTTGCCAAGAGAACAAGACAAAATCCAAAAAACTTACTCCCGAAGCCAAAGAAGCCCTTTTAAACTATAACTGGCCTGGAAACGTAAGGGAGTTAAAAAACCTTATGGAAAGACTAAGCATCACCGTAGAAAAAGATTGGATAGACGAGTCTTCTCTTGGTTTAAACACGGTTTATAAAGAACCTCAAGATTTTAAAAGCGCAAAACAAGAATTTGAAAAGCAATTTATCATAAAAAAACTTGCCCAGTACAATTATAATATAAAACAAACCGCCCAGGCTATAGGAATTGATTTTACAAACTTATACAGGAAGATAAAAACCTACAATATTAAAGTAGAAGAGGACAAAGATGAGTAAACAAAAAGACATGCTAAAAAGGACCATAGAAAAAGAGGTGGCAAATATACTTTTAAAAGACATAGAAAATATGCCCGGTTTTGTGACGGTAAACGGTGTTCTTTTAAGTGAAGATGGTAAGAATGTGCTTATATCTGTAAGCGTTTTAGAAAAAGATAGGGAAGAGGCTGTTTTAAAAAGACTTCAGAGTGCAAGAGAGTATATAAGGCATCTTCTTACAAAAAGGATAAAGACAAGAACCCTTCCCAAAATAGATTTTGTGATAGCTAAGGAGAGCTGATGAACCGATATGACGCAATAGTAATAGGTGGGGGTCCAGCGGGGGCTGGAGCTTCTTACGAGCTTGCAGACGCTGGGGCAAAGGTTTTGGTCATAGAAAAAGCCAAATACCCAAGACCAAAACTTTGTGCAGGCTGTATATCAAAAAGATCTCTTAGTTTGTTTCCAGATTTTAATATAAAAAATACGATAAGGGGTGGGATACTTGGCTTTAGGGGAGAGGCTTTTGTAGAAAAAAGAAAAGACGATTGCGCTGTAATAGTAGATAGAGAAGAGTTTGATTATTTTCTCATATCAAAAGCCCAAGAAAAAGGAGCCCATCTTTTAGAGCAAACCACCGTAAAAGACATAGAACTAACCCCCACCGTTAGAAAGGTGATTACCGACAAAGGTATTTTTGAAGCGGATTACGTTATAGGGGCGGATGGTTATCACTCTATCACCAGAAAGTCCATAGCTTGTAAAGATAGCACGAAAAAGTTTTTCATAGCCATGGAGGTGAAAGTACCAAAGGAAGATTTAAAAAACTTTAAAGAGGATGAGGTTTTAATAGATATAGGAGTGGTAAGAAGAGGGTATGGCTGGGACTTTCCTCCAGGGGAGTTTGTAAATATAGGCATTGCCACCGCCGAAAAAGAAGATTTATTAAATATCTTTAAAAACTATACAAAAAATCATAAGCTATTTCCCGTAGATTTATCAAAATACCGTATAAAATCTTGGTTTATACCTTTCACATCAAAAGCAAAAGACCTAAAGCTTGGAAGAGATAGAGTGTTTTTAACAGGGGATGCTGGGGCTATAGTAGACCCTCTTTTAGGAGAAGGTATAAGATATGCTTATCTAAGCGGAAGCTTAAGTGCAAGGGCTATAAAGCTTGCTAAGAAGAATGCAAATACCCTATATGAAACGTTTATAAAAAACACCATCTTAGAAGATTTGGTTTATGCGGGCAAGATTGCATCCATCGTTTACAATATACAAGAGTTGTCTTTTAGATTGTCCCAAGACAAAGCCCTTTACATGTTTTTTGAGCTTTTAAAAGGAGAAAAAACCTATAAAGAATTATATAGGTGGGGATGGAAAGAGTTGATAAAAAATATACCAAACATTCT
>CAZTLC010000100.1:0-4172 GCA_964614295.1 uncultured Aquificaceae bacterium
TTTTTTATAATCTTTTCTAAGCAAGGCCTCTTTGTTTTAGGGTGTCTTGATATATTCTCTTATAAAGGATATTCCACTCAGAAGTACCTTCCACAATCTTCTTTGAATAGCTTTTTATACGCATACGTACTTCTTTTTCTATCTCCTCCTCTTCTTTAGCTGCTTCTATCAGAATAGAAGATATAATTTTCCTTATTTGTGGTATGTCTTCAAAAATTTCTATATTGGGGTCGTTTTTGATAAGGTCTCTTATCTTATTGGTAATTTGATTCATACGTTCTCTTGGTTTTGTTTCTATCTTCATCTCTTCTGCTAATCTCGTTCTTATCGTCCTATAAGCGGTTCTATAGTCTATGTTTTCTTTTTCTATATAAGATAGTCGTTCTTTCAATATCTCCTTTGCCCTTTCGTCAAGATTTCTTTCTTCCTCATCAGCTTCCTTAAATATCGCTAAAAGTTGTTTTTTGAAAAGTTCTACATCTTCTACTTCAATATATCTTTTTGTTAAAAGCTCTGACACTAACTTATTTATAATTCTATCCACTAATCTTTCAGGTAATCTCACCTTTTACTCCTTAAGCTTTTATTTTAGGACTAAAGTGCCTTGCTATATTTATAAAAGTCTCTGCTAGTTCCCTTTTTTTCTGCCATTCTGATATCTCTTCTGCGGTTTTGGCATCTGAGACCTTTCTCGTGGCCTCCTCAAACATCCTCTTGTATTCTTCTAAGTCTATGTTTCCTACTGGTATCGCCTCTTCTGTTAGGATTATCACCTTATCTGGTGTTATATCAGCAAACCCATGGCCTATCGCTATACCATTCTTATCATCTTTGTTGAAATAAACTAATCCAGGTTTTACTTGGGTAAGCAAAAGCATGTGGTTTTCTAATATCCCCATCTCACCGTCGTAAGCTGGTATATTTACAGATTCTACCTCTTCGGTGTATACTATGCCTTTTGGTGTCACTATATCAACTTTTAGCATAAAAGCCTCCGTATCATAAAATTATATTATACCAGAATATTTTTGTAAAAAAATAAATTATGCTATAATATACCCATGGACATAGACAAACACCAATGTAGCGTTGTTTTTGATAAAAAAGAATTTGACGATATCATATCAAAAGCCAAAAACACCACCGAATCAAAATCCATATTACCTATATTATCAAATTTTCTCATAGAGATAGAAAACTCCCGCTACTTCGTAAAAGCTACAGACTTAGAAAACTATATAAAAATAGAAGGAAGACCAGAGCACTCAGAAGTAAGTTGCGTTTTGTGTGTAAACTCTAAAAAGCTAAGCGATATAGTAAAAAGCCTATCCTCTGCCACATTCACGATAACAATGGTAGAAGAAAATACAAGCAAAAGCTCCTACATTCAAATACAGAGTGGAAGAAGTAAATTTAAACTGACACTCGCAGAGGCTTCAGAGTTTCCAGCTTTTCCAGAAATAGAAGAAGGCATGATATCAAACACACTTTTAGGTTCATTGCTGTTAGAAGGACTTGATAGGGTTGATTACTCCATTGCAAAAGAAGATACTGCAAACCCAGCCCTAACAGGTGTAAATGTAAGCGTTGAGTATTACAACGAAAAACCGCTTTTAGAGTTTGCCGCCACAGACGGTAACAGGCTTACAGTTTTTAAAAAATACTATCCTCAAGATGAATCAAATCAAAATATCACTATAAACAACGTATCTTTTACAATACCAAGAAAGACTGTGAAAATCCTCAAAACCATCGTAAACAAAGCTTCCCTCATAAATATATACTATAAAAAAGGAGGCTCTTTTCTCATTTTTGAAGACAAGATAACTGGCTGGACATTGTTTAGCAGGCTTTTAGAGGGTGAATTTCCAGATTATAAGATGTATATAGAAGGTGTTGAAAGACCTATAAATGCCAAAGTCCAAAGAAAAGAGCTAAGAGATTTGATAAAAAGACTTTCGTTTAGTGGAGAAGGCAGTGTTATACCTATAAAACTCACCTTTTCTGATAATATTTTGATAGGAGAGACCTCTGATAGAGAGTTTACCGAAGGAAGGGATGAAATAGATATAGATTATGTGGGAGAAGCCTTTAGCGTAGATTTAAACGCAAAATATCTAAAAGAAGCTGTAGATTATGCTCCCGCTGATTATATAAGCATATCCACCGATGACCCTATGAACGGTATATTGGTCTCTTGTGGAAATTTGGAAGAAGATGGTTTTTACTACACTTCTTTGATAATGCCTTTTGGATGATATTAAAAGCCTAAAACATGGAAAACAACAACATACTTGAAGAGCTAAGGTTAAAAGAAGGCGATACATGGCGAATATTTAAAATACTAAGTGAATTTGTAAGTGGTTTTGATACTCTCTCTCATGTAAGTCCAGCGGTGACATTCTTTGGTAGTGCAAGGTTTGACGAAAATAACCACTACTACAAAAAGGCTTATCAACTAAGTTATGAATTTGGCAAAGGCGGTTATAACGTTATAACAGGTGGTGGACCTGGCATTATGGAAGCTGCCAATAGAGGGGCAAAAGATGCTGGTGTAATATCCGTAGGTTTAAATATAAAGCTACCAAAAGAGCAAAAACCAAATCCTTATCAGACCTTATCAATGAGTTTTGAGTATTTTTTTGTAAGAAAAGTTATGCTCATAAGATATTCAATGGCTTATTTAGTATTTCCGGGAGGCTTTGGTACTATGGATGAACTTTCAGAAGCTCTCACGCTTATACAAACCAAGAAAAGTCCAAAGTTTCCTATCATTCTCTTTGGCAAAGAGTTTTGGGAAGGTCTTGTGGATTTTTATAAAAATACTCTCATAAAAAATGGCACCATTGATGAAGAAGACTTATCCTTAATCCATATTACCGATGATATAGATGAAGCCATATCTATAGTAGACAAGCACCTTTTGGAAAAGATAAAGCTTATGGAAGAACAAAAAGAGGATGTTTCAAAGGTAGAAAGATATAAAAATACCGCCAAGAAAAGAGGCCTAAGATGACAAAGTTTGTGCATATAGGAGATATCCATGCGGGCAAAAGGCTTCACAGCAAATCAAGAAACGATGATGTAGAATATGCCATATCCCAACTGATAGACTTTGTAAAAAAAGAACCGGTGGATTTTATACTGCTGGCTGGGGATATATTTGACCAGTACAATCCAGATACGGATGCTATAAAGATAATATTTGATTTTATGATAAGCGAGCTAAATGCTCTAAATATACCTATAGTAGCCATTACCGGAAACCATGATAGCCACGCCTTCTTTGAAGGATATAAGACATTGGCAAAGTATGCCAACATGCATATATTTGTAAAACCTTCTTCAACAGATTATACAATCACTATAAAAGATACAAATATCATATGCATACCTTATATCTCTCCAAAGCTTATTGTAAAAGTCTTTGAAGACGATGCAAGTTTACAGTATGCAGAAAAAATAGAAAGCTTTATAAATACTCTCATATCAAAAGCCCCAAAAAACACCTTCAACGTATTGATGTCTCACATGATGGTAAAGGGTGCAAAGCCTACCAAATCCGAAAGGGAAGCCACCATAGGAGATTACTACGCTATAAGCTTGGAAAACATAATAAATCTAAAAGAGATAGACTACGTTGCCCTTGGACATATTCACAGAAATCAAAAAGTTTTTGCTCACACAGAAGCTTACTATACTGGTTCTTGCTTTCAGATAGACTTTAGCGAAGAGGGTCAAGATAAATATTTTAACTTTGTAGTATTGGAACACCATGCTTTACCAAAAGTAGAGAAGATAAAGTTTGATTTAAAGAATGAGCTTAAAGTCTTTAAAATTAACGCTAAAAGCCTAAATATAAAAGATATAGAGAATGTAAAAGGATATGTACGTATCATCATAGATGATACCATTGAAAATACGAGAGCTTTAGAAAACAGATTAAAATCGGATAGTATAGCAGAAAAGATTATAGATATAAAAAGAAGTACTTTTGAAAAACCAGATTTAGATGTAGATCTTCACACCATAAAAGATAGGCTTGTAGATTTTTACGAAGAATATTACAAAGCCCGCTATAAAGAAGAGCTACCAGAGGATATTAAAAAAACATTCTTAGAGCTTCAATACGAAGTAGAACACCAAGAATTGTGAAATAATATTGACTTTTT
>CAZTLC010000101.1:0-4146 GCA_964614295.1 uncultured Aquificaceae bacterium
GTATAATACTATAGATGAAGCTCATATGGTTTGACAATATAGACTCCACTCAAGATTATGTTAAAAGCCATATAAACGAGCTATCAGATGATACTTGTATAATAGCAAATATTCAACAAAAAGGGAGAGGAAGATATGGGCATGTTTGGTATTCTTCTTTAAAAGAGGGGCTTTACTTTAGCATATTAAAAAAGCATGTAAATATACCTCAACTATCCTTAGTAATGGGGGTTTCTCTCTTCAAAACTATACAAACGCTATACCAGATAATCCCTCTTATAAAATGGCCAAACGATATATATGTTTTCTTGGAAAAGCCCAAAAAAGTAGCTGGTATTTTGATAGAAAAAATCAAAGAAAATACTATAATAGGTATAGGTATAAATCTAAACCAAGAGGACTTTCCCCAAGATATATCAGATAGAGCAATATCTTTAAAACTTTTTACTGGAAAGTATGTATCAAAATCACATTTTTTAACGGCATTTTTTGATTTTTTTTATGAGGATATAGGATATTTTAACACTCATGGTTTTGAGGCTTTTAGAAATATTATAAACGATAATCTCCTTTACAAAGACAAGAAGATATCAGCCAACGATGGAAAGGTTCAAGGTATCTTAAGAGAGGTAGATAAGAATGGAAATATCCTCATAGAAAAGGACGGGAAAATACATAGTCTAAATTCTGGTGAAATAGAATCTCTAAGAGCTCAAGAAATGTGGTAAAATATTTTTATCTTTAAAAGGAGGCAAAAATGAAAAATTTTAAAAAGGTGTTAAGGGCTGCAGTTTTATCTGTGGGACTCATGTCTTTGTCTATTTCTTCTTACGCTGGTGGTTTTGCATGTGTAGATACCCAAGCCGTGATGCAAAAGTCCACCTTTGCCAAATCCCTTGGTAAATCCTTGAACGACAAGGTAGCCACGATAAGAAACAAATTAAAAGGCTACGAAACAAGGCTTCAAAACCTCCAAAAGGAGATAGAAAGCAAGGCTATATCAAAAGAAGCCAAAAAGCAAAAGATAAAAGAGTATGAAGACATAAGATTAAAAGCTTTAGAATATCAGCAAGATGCTCAAAAGGAACTTCAAGCTATGCAAGAAAAAGCTGGAAAAGAGTTTACAGAAGCTTTAAAAAATGTAGTGACAAACTATGCAAAAGCTCACAACTTAGAAGGTGTTTTTGATTGCAATCAAATGCTTTACACTGGCAACCTTGATATCACAAACAACATTATAAATGCTTTAGACAGCTCCCACAAATGAAGTTATCTGAAATTGCCTCCCTCGTTGGGGGCGTTTCACATTACGAAGAGGATATAGAAGTTTTAGGTGTTAGCTCTATAAACTCTCAAAAGCCAAACACCGTAATATTTGTAGATGAACGTTATAAAGATATTGATTTTCAAAAAGATATTGTATATATATCCCAGTTAGACCTAAAAGCCAAAAACTATATAAAAGTTCAAAATCTAAAGTATGCTATGGCTATCCTTTTAGATAGCTTTTACAAAGAAGATTTACCAAAAGGCATATCAGAAAAAGCTATTATAGAAGATAATGTAAGCTTTGGGAAGGATGTTTACATAGGAGCCTTTTCTTATATAGGCAAAAATGTAATCCTTGGAGACAATGTAGCTATATATCCATTTACTTATATAGGAGACAATACCATTGTAGGGGACAACTCTATATTATATAGCGGCGTTCACATATACAAAAATACCATCATAGGAAAAAATGTAATTATACACTCTGGGGCTGTCATAGGGGCGGATGGATTTGGATATGCCGTAGGAAAAGATGGTATAAAAAAGCTAAAACACATAGGAAATGTCATCATAGAAGATGATGTAGAGATAGGTGCAAATACCACCATAGATAGGGCGCTTTTAGATAGCACCGTCATAGGGAAATCCACAAAGATAGACAATCTCGTGATGATAGGGCATAACTGTAAGATAGGACAACATTGCTTCTTGGCATCTCAAGTGGGGCTTTCTGGTAGTGTTAGTATCGGTGATAATTCAATTTTAGCTGGGCAAGTGGGTGTAGCAGACCATGTTAATATAGGTTCAAACGTAAAAGTAGCCGCCAAATCTGGCGTTGCCTACGATCTTCCTTCCAACAACACCTACGGCGCAAACTTACCTTCCATAGAATGGACTAAGTGGCGAAGGGTTTATATATCTTTACTAAAACTTCCGGATATATTAAAAAAACTAAACAAGTCTTAACCTAACTAAAGTTTCCTTTTTGCATATCAATAAGTCTTTTTAAAACATAAGCAAACATAAATACGTATATCATGCCAAAAAAGATAGGGTTTAGGTTTATCTTAGAAGAGAGACTATAAGGTATCGCTATACCCATACCAAACCAAAAGGCATGCCACAAAAAGGCTTTATACCATTCTAAAGTATTTTGGCTTTTAGCGATGTAAAAAGATGCCATAGATACCATAAGAAAAGGTAAAAAAGAAAATTCAAGCTTAAATATCAAAGTGGATATATAAGGAAATGTATTTAAACCTTCTTTTCTCATAATGATAGCGGTTTTTATAAGGTCTGTTAGAGATTGCTCGTCTGGGGTTTTTATCCAGAGGTTTAACTGTGATAAGTTTATATCGGTTTTTATATCAAAAGCCTTAAAACGTTTTTCTTCAAAGGGATTAAAGCTTAGCATATAACCATCTTCAAGCTTTAAAAAACCATCTCTCAAAAAGCCTTTTTTAGCTTTTATAATATAGCTAAACTTATCATTTTTTATATTTATGAGCTTTACTCTGTAAAATATACCATCGGAAGTGGCTAAGGATACACCTATAAAAGTTTTTTCACCCATTTTTTCTTTTGCTATCCATAGATTTCTTGCTATACCAAGCTCATAATGTTGATTTTTCTTATAAACATGCTCTATATACTTTAAATGCTTTGTGGAGTTTGGTATGTAAAACTCATTTAATAAGATATTTGAAAAGGATATCAAAAGACTTCCTACGATAAAAGGTTTAAATATATAGCTTATAGGTATCCCAAAACTTTGGGGTATTACAAACATCTTTATCCTCTTTAGATAATGGCTTGCCACAAACAAAGATATGGATACATTGATGGTGGCTGTATAGAAAAGCACTATCGGTAAAAAGTAAAGTATCGTATCTAAAAGTATTTCTGGGCTTTTAAAATGATAGGTAATTAAAAAATTAGACACCTGATATATAAAAAATATACCTATAACCACTACATAAACAAGTAAAATGGTAAGAAAAAAGCGCTTTGTTATAAATCTTAAAAGCATTATTTCTTGTTTTGGGCAGTTTTATAAGGTATTGGTATATACTGCACAGAAGGCACTTGGGAGTTGGTAGGTTGGTCATATAGCTCCATAAGCTCATAAACTTCTTCTGGCACATCGGTATTTATATTGAGCCCCATAGCTTTTAAATACTCTACCTCAAGAGGATAATCGTGGGTAAATTTACCGCTAGACAGCTCTTCTGCAATAGCCCTTGATATTTCTTCACTATGTCCTTTTTTCTTTAAAAGCTCATAAACAAACGTTTTCATCTGTTCAATGGCTTTTTTAGAAACATCAGCCATTATCATAGTCTCATCGTCTATATCTTCTGGTTTTTTGATATCAAGGACTTTTATTATGGAAGCGGCTGGCATCTGGCCTATCTGTGGGTCCACAGGTCCAAGCACCGCATTGTGGTCCATTATTATCTCATCGGCAGAAAGAGCTATAAGCGTACCACCACTCATAGCATAATGAGGCACTATAACTATAACCTTTGATTTATGCCTTGCCAAAGCGCTTGCTATCTGTGAGGCTGCCAAAGCCAATCCACCCGGCGTATGAAGTATCATAACTATAGGCATATCCTCTGGAGTCATCCTTATAGCCCTTAATACCTGCTCAGAATCTTCTATATTTATAAACTTCATAAAAGCAAATCCCAAAAACGATAACCCCTCTTGCCTATGAATCATCGTTATCACTCTGGCGTTGTATTTCTTCTCTATAAGCCTTATCATAGCTTCTCTTTCTCTGTTTAGAAGGCTTCTTTTCCAAAAAGGCCATACTATAAAAAGAAATATAAATAAAAACCAAAGTAGATTAAAAAAGCCTCCTATATCTTG
>CAZTLC010000102.1:0-3983 GCA_964614295.1 uncultured Aquificaceae bacterium
TCACTTTGTTAATTTTTTATTAATCCTTATCGGTATATTCTCATATTAGACAAATTATAACTTATCGGTACTATCATAAAAAATTTTATGGATATTAACCAAAAATTAATTTTTTTACCTTAAATTAAGTTTCAAAGGAGGTAGTTAGCTATAGTGAAAAATTTTTTTGATGAGATTAAGCATCTTTTGGAAGAGGGAGAAGAACTTTTGTTATCAGTATTTGATAACGGTATATACCACATACTTACTTACAACAAAAATTATAATACACTGTTTTATTTTAAAGCGGAAAAGTTTGGCTCTGAAAAAAAATATTCAAGGGCTTATGAAGAGATAGTAACTCCGATGAGTTTAAGAGAAAAGCTTGAGCCTATTTTAGCACCAAACGTTATTGAGTTTTTAGAAAAAATGCTTATAGATAATCGTCAATATGCAACTTGAGCAAGCGCTTTTGCTTTTGGAGCCAAACTTGGATGTTTATTTAGAGCACGAAGAAGAGCTAAAGGGTTTTGAGCAGATGATAAAGTCCTCTTTTGACTGTTTTTTGATACAAACGTCATACGGACTTTTATACGATATTAAAAGCTTAAAACTCCCAACGGATGCAAAAGTTTACAACTTGGATTGTAATTTTTATAAATCCCATATAGGCAAAAAAGAGGATATAAAAGTTATTAATCCTCGCATAAGCAAGGTTTGGATATCTTCTACGGATACCAGGGCAGATTTTGCAGAGACTTTAGAGCATATTCAAACTGATAAACTTAGCGGTTTTTTGGAAGTAAAATCAAAGTCTTTGGAAATAGACGCTATTATTTATTTCAAAGATGGTGAGGTTTTGAATGTAAAATTTGGGGATTTGGAGCAAGAACCAGCGCTTGGCTTTTTGGTAAAAAAGATATCGGATAGGGTAGTGAATATGAATTTTTATAAGCTTCCAGAGGATATCGTAGAAGTGTATGCTTCAAAACAAGAGCTCGTATCTTTGGTAGAAGAAGAGATTATAAAAAGTCTTGATTTTGGACCAGATTTGAAAAATATCATCCTGCAAGGCATGTTTCCAAGTGGTTACTTTCAAATATACATAGAAGATGGTAAAAAGGTATTCCAAGTATTAAACGATAAAATAGTAGACAGCATAGACCTATACGAGCCTTTTTATCTTGGAGTGTTTTCTATAGATTTTGTAAGGGTTAATTTAAATGTCGTTGATTTTATTAAAAACTACAAACCAGCTAATATATTGGTAAAACCAACAAGTCTTGATAAAAACTTTGTGTTTTTCTGTCCAATGTGTTGGAATGCTGTAAACCAAGAGGATATTGTTTGCCCGCACTGTGGTTATAATATAGAGGATTTTGTAAGATTGCCTTATGAAATAAAGCTTGTGATAGCTTTGAATCATCCTATAGCAGAGTATAGAATTACCGCTTTAAACGTCATAAAATCAAAAAATGTAAAGATGGCTATCCCTTTTGTAAGAGATATCATTCTAAAAGAAGACAATCCAATTGTTATACAAGCTGCGATAAATGCTTTGTTGGTGCTTGATGATAGGGTTTGTGAATTTTTAAAGAAAATATTAAATAATCATGAATACAGCATAATTAAGAAATACATAGAAGGAGCTTATAAGAGGTGTTGTCTATGAAGGTTAGACTTTTAAACAAGGAATTTTCAAAATCTATGTTTAAAGAGTATGATAGTATAGAGTCTTTTATAGAAGATGATACATTGAAAGAGTATGAATATTTTTTAGTAGATGATAACAAATGCCTAAAGCGTACAAAGTATATCTATGAAAATATAGATATTTTGAGGCTTTTATTAAAAAAAGAGGTAAATATGTTTTATCAACCGATATTCTCAAATAAGGATGGATTTGTGTATGCCTATGAAGCCCTTTTAAGGGTGAGATACCAAGAAAACTATATTTCCCCAAAGACAGTTTTTGATATGGCGAAAGAGATAGGGATAGAATACATGCTTGATGCTATATGTAGAGAGCAAACGATATTGCAATACAAACAAAGAGGGTTAAAACTTTTTATAAATATAAATCCAAACTCTTCAAATAGTGGTTTTTTCAAAAGAGGTTTTACGTTGAATGTGGTCCTCCAAAACAATATAAAACCAGAAAATGTGGTATTAGAGCTAACAGAATCAGAAAAGTTTGAGGATGTAAAAGCACTAAAAGAGATTTTAGAGTACTATAAATCTATAGGTTTTAGTATTGCTTTTGATGATTTTGGAACGGGTTATAACTCTTTAAACATACTAAGTCAGATAGAACCAGATTATATAAAATTTCCTATAGAACTTATAAAAGGCATATCTCGCTCAAGATTAAAATGGCAGATAGTAAGGGGCATCATGGATATGGCTATAAAAAACGGTATAAAAACCATTGCAGAAGGTATAGAAAATAAAGAGGATTTAAACACTGTGTTAGAACTTGGTATAGACTATTCTCAAGGATTTTTACTTGGTATGCCAAGTGATTCTCAAGAACTTCCAAAGGAAGGTATTATGCTTTTAAGAAATATAATAATACAAAAAAAGCTAAACTCCATAAAAGATAGATACAACATAACTAAAGAGGATTTAGAACCAGTTCAAATGGTAAAGGGTAAGCCGGATATAAAGTATTTGATAGAGGTATTTAAGAAAAATAGTTTGGATTGGCTTTATTTGGAAGATTTTGATACTTTAGTAAATGAAACCTGTATAAAGAGGATATTGAATAGCTTTAGTGAAAATCTGTTTTATTACAAGTCCATTGACTACTTCTTTGAACATATTGATTGTCATTATCAATATCCTGAAAAGATAGATATACAAGATAATATCCTACATGCTTATCATATGAGCGTAGAAAAACACTTAGATGTGATAATGGTTAAAAATCATCAAGGTATATTGGGTGTTTTAACAAAAGCTAAGATACTTGAAAGACTTTTTGATACATTCTACAAGATAACCCTTTATACAAATCCTCTGACTGGTTTACCTGGCAATGTAATGATAGAGAAAGAGATAGAATTGGCTATAGAGCAAAAGATAAGCGCTTATGTGGTTCACATAGACATATCTAACTTTAAACCTTTTAATGATGCTTATGGATTTTTAGCTGGAGATATGATGATTAAAAAGTTAGCCCAAACGCTTCAATCTTTCGCCTTTAAATACGATGCATTTGTAGGTCATATAGGAGAAGATGATTTTGTAATAATATTTAAAAACATAAAAGACATAGAAGAGGTTTTGAATAGTCTTTATGAAGAAGCTACAGAAGCTTTAAAAGAGCTTTATCAAGAAGAGGATGTGAAAAACGGCTTTTTTATATCAAAGGACAGAGAAGGTAATATAAAACAATTTCCTATTGCAAAAATAACGATGGCCGCTGCAAATACACTAAAATACAAAAACTCTCAAGATATGGCCAAAAAACTCGCTGAGCTTAAAAAAGAATCAAAGAGGCTATTAAAACCTGTGGTAGAAGCACTAAGCGAATTTACGACAAGCCAGGTTAGTACCTAAAGACTGATATATATAAAAAAGATGAGACATATTCCTTTCTAAGGAGAAGTTCTCCTTTATAAAGTTTTTTATAAGGTTTTTATCTAAGTGATTATATACTTCTGAAAGGGTAAATATATTTTTTATAAACTCTTCTTTTGAGTTGGCTAAAAATTCTTTGTAATAAACGATTTCAGGAAAAGAGACATCTTTGTAAGCTATCACTGGAAGTCCACAAGCTTGAGCTTCTATAACAGCGTATCCAAAAGTATCAGACCTTGAAGCACTTACAAATATATGAGATGATTTGTATATGCTAGCTAGAGTTTTCTTGTCTTTTACATAATCTAGTACTGTAACATTTGAATCTAGTATTTTGTCTATATACTTCTTATCAGGGCCATCACCCACTAACAAAAGATGAAATCTTTTATCAAGGTTTTTCACAGTATTAAATATATCAA
>CAZTLC010000103.1:0-3967 GCA_964614295.1 uncultured Aquificaceae bacterium
TTTAAGCCCTTATTATTAAGGGCTTATCCTTTTTATTTTGGCACCGATTTTCTCTAACTTCTGTTCTATATGGTCATAACCTCTATCAAGATGGTATATATTTCTTATGATGGATTTATCTTCTGCCATGAGCCCCGCTATTACAAGTCCTGCTGATGCCCTTAAATCTGTGGAAAATACCTCAGCACCTTTTAAGCGTTCTACACCTTTTATAATTGCAGTTTTTGAATGTATCCTGATACAAGCTCCCATCCTAGCTAACTCTTGGGCATGTTGAAACCTGTTTTCAAATATATTTTCTACTATACTAGATTCTCCTTTTGCCACCGAAAGAAGGCTCATAAACTGAGCTTGCATATCGGTAGGAAAACCAGGATATTCTGATGTCTCTATATCAATTGGGTTTATAACGCCGTTGGATGTTACAAAAACACTATCTTCTGATAATATACTTACCTTAGCACCTATCAGTTCAAGATTTTCTATGATGCTTTTAAGATGCTCTACATTTAGATTTGTTATCTTTATGGAAGAGTTTGTAGCCACCGCTAACACCATAAAAGTACCAGCCTCTATCCTATCAGGTATAACTTCTATATCAAAACCTTTCAAATATTTTGAGCCTTTTATAGTGGCTATTCTAGTATTTTCGTCTATGTTTATTTGAACACCCATCTTTCGTAAAGCCTCTACTAGGTTTATAACCTCTGGTTCTAATGCTATATTTCTTAAAATAGACTCTTCTTCAACGGTGCTCAACATACAAAGAACATTTTCTGTGCCTGTAACAGTGATGAGGTCAAAGGTAAAATCTATTGGATTTAGTTTTTGAGCTTTTAAATTTATAAAACCTTGCTCAATTTCTATATCAACGCCCATATGTTTAGCTGCCTTAAGGTGTTGGTCAATAGGCCTTGCACCGATAGAACATCCGCCCGGCATAGACACCTTACCACCTTTATACTTTGCCATAAGAGGTCCCATTACCAGAACAGAAGCCCTCATCCTACGGACTATATCTTCCCTCGTTTCCCTGTTTGTGATAGGTCCTTCTATGTAAAGGGTATTTTTGTCCTGATATATTTTTTTGCCCATATTAGTTAAGAGCTCTATCATATGTTTTATATCAAGAAGATTTGGAACGTTTCTTATGGTGCAAAGCTCTTCTGTCAAAATAGTAGCCGCCATGAGGGGAAGGGCTGCGTTCTTTGCCCCGGAGACTTCCAATACACCCTTTAAATGCTTTGATTCTTCTATCAAAAGGTATGCTTCATTCATACGAGTTCTAATTTTACAGCAGTTTCTATATGATAGGTTTGTGGAAACATGTCCGCCATGTATATCTCTTTTATTTTGTATCTTTTTCTTAAAAGCTTTAAATCTCTTGCCAAAGAAGAGGGTTCACAGGATATATACCAAATATAATCTGGTTTTCCAGCAAGGATTAGCTCTATCTCATCTTTTTGAAGACCAGTTCTGGGTGGGTCTATTATGAGAAGATTTGCATGCTTTGATAAACTCTTTTTCAAAAATACATAGCTATTTTGATTGTAGACAGATACGTTGTTCAAATTGTTTAGTTTAGAAGAGTATTCCGCATCATTTATTGAGCTTTTACTTATATCCGCTATATCTACATCTTTAGAATATTTTGCCATGTAAAGTCCAAAGAGCCCTACACCCCCATAGTCATCAAGCACCCTATCAAAATGAGGTTCGTTTTTTGTAATAGTCTCTATAAGCTTTTTTACAACGCCTATATTTACTTGGAAAAAGCTGTTTGTGCTTATCCTATACTTTATGCCCAAAAGCTCTAAAAATGTAAAAGATGTACCTATGGAAAATATAGTCTTATCCTCTCTCTTGTCATCTTTTACGAGTGTAATTCCCGCCACATTTTTTGGGGTAAGATGTTCTTTAAACTTTTTAAGCCTATCTTTGTCTATATAATCATAAGAGGCAAACTTCAACAGGTATTCTTTGGTTGTATCTGAATAAAATAGGCTTATCCAAGAGGGATTAAAATGTTTTGAAAACTCCTTCAAAAAAGGTATTGTATCGTTTAAGGCTTTTGATAGTATAGGGCAATTTTCTATCTTTACAAAATTCTCATCAACACCCACAAACCCAATTTCTTTATCATGCACTTTGAACTTAACACGGTTTCTATAATAATATGGGCTATCCGATATAACACCGTTTAACTGCTCTATGTCAATATTTCCTATCTTTTTTAGCGCTTCTTTTAGGATTAGGGTTTTTTGTCTTAGCTGTTCTTGATAGTCAATATGCTGAAAATGACAACCTCCACATATTCCAAAGTATGGGCAAAGAGGCTCTATCCTGTAAGGACTCTTTTCTAAAATGTTTTCCATTTTCGCTAAGGAATAGTTCTTTCTATGTAGGAGTTCTTTTGCCTCTATCTTCTCGCCTGGTATTACAAAAGGTACAAAGTAAACTTTGTTTTGAAATCTAGCCAATCCATAGCCTTGATGTACCAATTTCTCAATATCTAGTATCATCAGGAGAGTTTTTTCAACCTGTCAAAATCTTCTTTAGACATAACATCTATGTGCTTGCCTATTATTTTGTAGGCTAACTTTGTGTTTATGCCTCTTTTACCTATGGCCAAGGATATTTGGTCTTTGTCCACCGCTATCTCTATCTGCTCTTTGGTCTCTCTCATATCAAGAATCTTAGCAGGGAAAAAAAGCTGTTCTAATAGTTTCCTTTTATCCTCTGAATATCTTATCACATCTATGTGCTCTCCAGCAAGCTCTTTTGATATAGGGTTTATCTTTGAACCTTTTACACCTATCACAACCCCTACTGGGTCTATCTTTTTGTCTTCTGTGTTCACCACAACCTTCGCTTTTTCTCCAGGCTCTCTTGCTACAGAGATTATCTTTACTAACCCACTTGCAACCTCTGGTACCTCTGCTTCTAAAAGCCTTCTTAAAAATTTTGGATGGGTCCTTGAAAGGAGCAACACAGGTTTATTTCTTTGTCTTTGAACAGAAAAAAGAAGCGCCTTCACTCTATCGTTTTTCTTAAAAGTTTCCTTTGGAATCTGTTCTTTCCTCGGAAGCTCTGCATCTATCGGTCCTAAATCCACTATGGCGCTTTGGTCTTTGGTAATCTCTCTTACTATACCATGTACTATATTGCCCTCCTGGGATACATACTCTAAAAATCCTCTTTCTCTTTCAGCGTTTTCTAACTCTTTTAAAAACTCTTCCTTGGCGGCGTAAGCAGCAATCCTATTCAAATCTTCTGCTGATATGTCAAGTCTCATCTTATCTTTACCAGAAACTATATAAGCGCTTATAGTATCATCTTCTTCAAAATCTATAAATATTTTTCCTCTTATGTGTTTTTCTTTTCTTATGCCGTAAGCTATCGCATTTTTTAAGGCATTTTCCACTATCTTAGCTGGTATATCTTTTTCTCTTGCTACACTTTCTATAAGCTTTTGTATGTTTTTTACCATTTTTCTACATCCAACCTTGCTTTTGCGATTTTATCAAAAGGTATCTCTATGATTTTATCTAAAAGCCTCAAGACAAGAATATCATCATGAATAGTATCTATATAACCAGCATACTCTTGTTTATTGTCTATCTTTTCTTTCAAGTATATCCTTACGTATTTTCCTTTGAAAAAATCGTAATGCCATCTTTCTTTTAACTCTCTTGTAAGACCTGGCGAACTCACCTCTAAGAAGTAACTTTGCTGTATCACATCCTCCACATCCAAAAGCGCACTTACCCTTTTTGATAGCTCCTCACAATCATCTATCGTCACTCCTCCTTCTTTATCTATTATTATACGCAACACCCATCCGTTTTCTGGTTTAAATTCCACGTCAAACAGCCTAAAGCCAAGACTATCCGAAATGGGCTTTACAAGCCCTTTTACGGTATCAGCTATTTTTTTAGTATCCAGCATACAGTTATTATATCATAAA
>CAZTLC010000104.1:0-3934 GCA_964614295.1 uncultured Aquificaceae bacterium
GGCTTTAAAGCTTCTCCAGTGTAAGAGTGGGGATGTTTGATAAGCTCTTCTGGTGGGCCTTCAAAGATAAGATAACCGCCTCTATCACCGCTTTCTGGACCTATGTCTATTATCCAGTCTGCACATTTTATGAGTTCTAAGTTATGTTCTATCACCACTACGGTATTTCCTTTATCCACAAGCTTTTGGAGTATCCCTATGAGTTTTTTGATGTCATCAGTATGAAGACCTGTGGTGGGTTCATCCAAAAGGTATAGCGTATTGCCTGTATCTTTTTTAGATAGCTCTTTGGAAAGTTTAATCCTTTGAGCCTCACCACCGGACAGCGTGGTGGCATTCTGACCAAGGGATATGTAGCCAAGCCCCACCTCTTGAAGGAGTTTTAACTTCCTTGATATAGAAGGTATATTTTTGAAAAATTCATAAGCCTCATCCACGGTCATATTTAAAACATCAGAGATATTTTTACCGTTATACCTTATATCAAGGGTTTCTTTGTTGTATCTTGCCCCTTTACAAACATCGCAGGTTACATAAACTGGGGGTAAAAAGTGCATCTCCACCTTTATAACGCCTTCCCCTTGACAAGCTTCACATCTTCCGCCCTCTACGTTAAAGGAAAACCTACCAGGGGTATATCCTCTTGCTCTTGCTTCCGGGGTTTGGCTAAAAAGCTCTCTTATCGCATCAAAAACCTTCACATAGGTGGCAGGATTACTCCTCGGAGTCCTTCCTATAGGAGATTGGTCAACATTTATAGCCTTGTCAAAAAGCTCAATACCTTCAATCCTATCAAACTTTCCCACATACTCATAAGAGCTATAAAAATGCCTTTTGGCATATTGCCAAAGTATATCGTAAACTAAACTAGATTTGCCACTACCAGATACACCCGTTACACATATGAAAAGCCCTGCTGGAAATCTTACCGTTATGTTTTTGAGATTGTTTTCCTTGGCGCCTACTATAGTAAGAAAGCCTTTTTCTGGTTTTCTTCTTACCTTCGGTATCTCTATATGAAGCCTTCCAGAGAGATATCCACCAGTTAAGGATTTTTTATCCCTCTTAATCTGCTCTACAGTGCCTTTTGCCACTATATAACCACCATTTTTACCAGCTCCAGGCCCAAGCTCTATTATATGGTCTGCAGATTCTATAGTCTCATGGTCATGTTCTACCACTATGACAGTATTCCCTAAATCCCTTAGCTCTTTAAGTGTATTTATAAGCTTTTCCGTGTCTCTTGGGTGAAGTCCAATGGAAGGCTCATCCAATACGTACAAAACGCCTGTTAGCTTAGAACCTACCTGAGTGGCAAGTCTTATACGTTGCATCTCACCACCAGACAGCGTGTTTGCGCTCCTTCCTAAGGATATATAATCAAGCCCCACATCCAACAAAAACTTTATACGGTTTTTTATCTCTTTTAAAAGAGGTCTTGCTATCTCTTTTTCCTTATCGGATAACTGATTCTCTACGCTGTCAAAAAACTCATAAGTCTTATCCACAGATACTTTTACAACATCCCATATACTCTTATCAAACACAAACACCGACAAGGCTTCTTGTTTGAGCCTTGAGCCATCACAGACAGGACATGGTTTTTCCCTTATGTAATTATCTAAAAAATCTTTTATGCGGTCTGTCTCATCAGCGCTTGCATATCTTTGTTCTAAATGCGGTATAATCCCTTCAAAATAAAAACTGTAATTATCCCTTGACCCATAGAGTATGAGTTCTTTTATCTCCTTTGGTATATTTTTAAAAGCGGTGTTTTGATTTATTCTAAATTTTCTTAAAATCTCCAAAACTGGGAATTTTAGATAATCAAAAATCTGATAATCACTAAATATTCTAATAGCGTTTAAAACGGTGGCATTTTGGTCAATAAGAGCCTCTTCATCTATCTCCCACTTTACACCAAGTCCTTTACAAACAGGGCAAGCCCCGTAAGGAGAGTTAAAGCTAAAAAGCCTTGGGCTTAACTCTTGAATGGAAAATCCGTGTTCTGGACATACCATATTTTCACTAAAAAGCTCAAAAGAAGAAAGTTCTACATCCTCTACCTTCGCAAGTCCCTCAGCGTGTTCTAAGGCTTTTTCTATGGCAAGCAAAGCCCTTGGCCTTTCCTCTTCACCAAGGTTAAGCCTATCTATTATTATATCTATATCATGCTTTTGGTTTTTGTTCAAAGAGGGCACCTCAGATATTCTATATATCTCACCATCAACCTTTACCCTTGAAAATCCTAGTTTTTCTATGCTTTTAAAAAGCTCTTTAAACTCTCCCTTTTTACCTCTTACCATAGGCGATAAAATCTGAACTTTCTTATCCTTATACTTGCCATACACATGCTCCAATATTTCGTGAGCGGAAAGCCCCTCCAATAGCCTGCCACATATAGGACATTTTGGTTTTCCAAGATTTGCCCAGAAAACCCTTATATAATCATATATTTCCGTAATGGTGCCCACCGTAGAACGTGGATTGTGAGATGTGGTCTTTTGGTCTATAGCGATAGACGGAGATAAACCTTCTATGCTATCCACCTCTGGTTTATCCATCACATTCAAAAACTGTCTTGCGTAAGAAGATAGAGATTCCACATACCTTCTTTGACCTTCTGCATATATCGTATCAAAAGCCAATGACGATTTACCACTTCCAGAAGGACCAGTTATCACCACAAGCTTATTTTTTGGAATGTCTATGTCTATATTTTTAAGGTTGTGTTGTCTTACTCCTCTTACTATTATATAGTTATGTATTGTTTTGTTTTTCATGCTCTTCCAATCTTATAAAAGGTGCCAAATCTTTTAATTCCACAAAAAGGTCACATATATTTACAAGCTCTATGGAAGAACTATCCTTTGTAGAAACCACTATTATCTGCTTGCCAAAAGTCCTAAGTATATTTATAAGCTTTTCAAAATCGCTATCTCCAGTCACCAATATAGCTACATCGTAGTTGTCCTTGGTAAGAAGACAGTCCATCGCAAGGTCCACATCAAGATTACCTTTCATACTCCCATCTTTTAGTTGTTTTACCGCTTTTTTTACGACAGTTATTCCACCAAAGGTAAGGGTTTTATAAAATTTGTTTTGCTTTTCCTCTTCCTCTTTGTAAGCAAGGTAAAAAAACGTATTGTAAATAGCAAAATAGTTTGAAAAGTACCTAACAAGCTTTAATATATCTATTTTAAAATCCAAAAACTGCTTTTGAACAAAATAAAGATTTGTCCCATCTATGAAAATCCCAGCCACCTTTTTAGAGTTAGGAACTAGCATCATACTATGTTATCTCTTCCTTTGATACGTTTACAACGACCTTGGCTGCCCTAAGCACTTTATCGTGCAACCTATAACCTTTAAAGGTGGTTTTTACTACAGTATCAGGGGCTAACGAATCATCCTCTACAGTTTCTATGGCCTCCGCAAGATTTGGGTCAAAAAGTTGCCCTTGTAAATCTATCTCCTCTACACCGTGTTTATGTAATATATTCTTAAGGTCTTTGTATATCATATCTATGCCAAGTAGTATGCTTTTTATAGTGGAGTCTTCAGTATTTAGGCTTTTAAGCTGCTCTAACGCTCTTTCAAAATTATCTATCACGTCCAACATATCTTTTACAAGCTTTTCGTGGCCATACTTTCTCAAACTTTCAAGTTCTTTTCTATAATGTTCTTTTAATTGTTCTACTTCTCTTGCCATTGATACTTGTCTTTCATTAAGTGTTTTTAACATATTTTCTAATTTTACATACTTTTCCTTTTGAGCTTCATACTCCTTAGACAGCTCCTCAAGCTTTCCTACCAACTCTTCCTTTGAAATATCCTGATACATATCTTCAGCATTTTCTCTTAGCTCTTCTTCCATAATTTCACCTCCTAAATTAAATAATTATATCAGATAATATATTAAAAGCCATGATAC
>CAZTLC010000105.1:0-3933 GCA_964614295.1 uncultured Aquificaceae bacterium
AGGATACATTAAGATATGGCAAAAGGTACAGTAGCTTATAAAATACTAAAAAATCATTTAGTAAGTGGAAAGCTAATACCAGGTGAAGAAATAGCTATAAAGATAGATCAGACACTTACCCAAGATGCCACAGGAACAATGGCTTACCTACAATTTGAAGCGATGGGAGTAGACAGAGCTAAAACAGAACTCTCTGTAAGCTATATAGACCACAATATGCTACAAACTGATTTTAAAAACCCAGATGACCACAAATATCTTATAAGTGTAGCAAAAAGGTACGGTCTTTATTTATCAAAACCAGGCAACGGCATATGCCATCAAGTGCACTTAGAAAGGTTTGCCAAGCCAGGTAAAACACTAATAGGTTCTGATTCTCATACCCCTACCAGCGGAGCTGTAGGCATGATAGCAATAGGAGCTGGGGGATTAGATGTAGCGGCAGCTATTGCCGGTGAACCTTTTACTCTTAAAATGCCAAAGATAGTAGGTGTAGAGCTAATAGGTGCATTATCAGAATGGGTTAGTGCAAAAGATATCATTTTAGAGCTTTTAAGAAGATTAACGGTAAAAGGTGGTGTAGGAAAGATTTTTGAATATTTTGGCGAAGGCGTAAAAACGCTAACAGTACCAGAAAGAGCCACTATAACCAATATGGGTGCTGAGCTTGGAGCTACAACATCTATATTCCCAGCAGATGAGCAAACAAGATTATTCTTAAAAGCCCAAGGGAGGGAATCAGATTTTGTTGAATTGTTAAAAGATGAAGATGCTGAATATGACGAGGTAATTACTATAAATCTCTCAGAGTTAGAACCTTTGATAGCTTGCCCACATTCCCCTGATAATGTAAAAAAAGTAAGCGAAGTAGAGGGTATACCAGTAGATCAAGTGGCCATAGGTTCATGCACAAACTCATCTTTTGCCGATTTAACCAGAGCCTCTATGTTGCTTAGAGGACAAAAAGTAAACGATAATACGATATTTGCTATAGCTCCTGGTTCAAAACAAGCTTTAGAATATGCTACCCAGACTGGTATCTTGTTAGATTTTTTAAAAGCTGGAGCTAGAATATTAGAAAGTGGGTGTGGACCATGTATAGGTATGGGATATGCCCCTCCTTCAAAAGGTGTATCAGTAAGGAGTTTTAATAGAAACTTTGAAGGGCGTTCTGGCACCAAAGATGCACAAGTATATCTGGCTTCTCCAGAGGTTTGTACAGCATCTGCTATAGCAGGTGTTATAAAAGATCCTAGAAAGTTAGCAAAAGAAAGAAATATACCTTATCAAAAAGTAGAGATGCCAGAAAAATTTCCTTATGGAGATGAGGCTATAATACCGCCCCTTCCAGAAGATGAAGCTAAAAAAGTAGAAATATATAGAGGTCCAAATATTAAACCGTTACCAGATTTTGAACCTTTTGGAGACAATATAAAAGCAAAAATAGCCATAAAGGTTACAGACAACATTACTACAGACCATATAATGCCGGCAGGAGCCCAGATACTACCACTTCGCTCAAATATCTATGCTATATCAGAATACGTTTACCATTTGGTAGATCAAGAGTTTGTAAAGCGTACCAAACAAAATAAAGAAAATAATTACGATAGCGTCATAGTAGGTGGAGAAAACTATGGTCAAGGCTCTTCTAGAGAGCATGCTGCATTAGCTCCTAGGTTTTTAGGAGTAAGAGCCGTAATAGCAAAGTCTTTTGCAAGGATACATCATGCAAACTTAATAAATTTTGGTATAGCTCCCTTAGAGTTTATCAATAAAAATGACTACGATAAATTTTCCCTAAACGATGAGATAGAGATAATAGATATTAGAAAATCCATAGAAGAAAACAGGACCATTAAAGTAAGAAATTTAACAACAGGCGATGAGATTGAAGTAACTTATAACCTAACCCCAAAACAAAAAGAGGTACTCTTAGGTGGTGGGCTTTTAAGATATATAAAATCGAAAAATAGGAGATAACCATGGGGTATAAGAAAACAGTATCCGTGATAGGTGCCGGAAATGTAGGGGAACATATAGCTTCTCTTTTAGTGTTGAAAGGTACCGTAAATATAAGGATGTTTGATTTACCAAAAAAAGACGGAGAAAAACTATATGCTCATGTAAAAGGTAAAGCCTTAGATATGCTACAAATGGCTTGTGCTCTTGGAATAGATACTGATATTCAAGGTTTTGTGATAGATCAAGATGGCAATGGTTACGAAGCTTTGGAGGGCTCTGATATAGTTGTTATAACAGCTGGTTTTCCAAGAAAACCAGGTATGTCAAGAGATGACCTTCTTAGTATGAATATCTCTATCATGAACACCATATCAAAACAGATTAAGAAGTACGCAAACAATGCCGTGGTAATAGTAGTCACAAATCCAGTAGACATTATGACATATTCTGTGTATAAGCTTTTAGGATTTGATAGGAAAAAAGTGGTGGGAATGGCGGGAGTGCTTGATTCATCAAGATTTAGAACCTTTATATCCCTTGAGTTAAACGTATCCCCAAAAGATGTACATGCCTATGTTATAGGCGGGCATGGTGATGAAATGGTACCTTTAGTTAGTGTATCTAACGTAGGTGGTATACCTATTTCAACGCTTATAGATGATAAAAAAACGAAAGAATTAGTAGAAAGAACTAGATTTGGTGGTGGTGAAATTGTAGATTATATGGGGACATCAGCTTACCATGCTCCAGCGGCTTCTGTGGTAGAAATGATAGAGTCCGTGGCTTTAAACGCTAAGAGAGTACTCACTTGTTCTGTTCTTTTAGATGAAGAAGCGTCAAATTATTATGAAGCTAAAGAGCTTTGTGTAGGTGTTCCTGTAAAACTAGGTGAAAACGGTGTAGAGAAAATAGTCAAAGTACCCATGACAGATTATGAGAAAGAATTATGGAAAAAGTCTGTAGCTTCTGTTAAAAAGAACATAGCTATAGCCGATGAATTTATAAGTAAGTATTTATGAGAACAATAGACGCCTGGATTAAACATTTAGAAAGAACTAGAAGCATATTTACTAAGAACTCTTACACAAACAACATAAAGACTTTCTCAACTGCAATATCCAAAAGCCTAGATACAGAAGAAGATTTAAAAGATATATCTTCTAATGACATTTATAGGTTTGTGGATAACTCATCTTTATCTGTTCAGACTATGCTTGCTATATTAAGTGCGCTTAAGCATTATATCAAGTTTTCCTATAGAAGGAATATATTGAGTGAAGATAATTACAACAATATACTAAAAGCTATAGAAGAGGTAAGAGAAGATTTGAATATGAAAAAGCAAAAATATCCACCTAAAGCCCTTCCGGAATCCGAGATAGGAAAAATACTAAAAGCAGTAAAAAATACAAAATATTATAAGATATACAACCTATTTCTCAATAGTGGTATAAGACTCATTGAGTTTGAGAGATTAAAACCTGACAATTTTTTCTTGGATAAGTCTAACATACTATGGATAAGATTAGATGCTAATATGACAAAAAGAAATAAACCTCGCATCACACCTATAATAAGCTTTAACAAAGAAAAAACGATAGAGATTGGACTCCAAATATATGAATGGACTAAAGATTTTGATAAAAATTTTAAAGTAAAAAGAGGAGTACTTCAAGTTTATACAGATAGATTATCCAAACGTTTAAATATTAGCTTCAGTATTCATAGCTTTAGGCACACTTATATCACGAATTTAGTAAATTATGGATTTTCAGCTGAGATAGTTAAAGAGTTTGTTGGACACTCCGATATTAAAACAACTATAGATACATATTACAAGTTTTCTCAAAAAAGAGCGCAAGATTTGGTAAGCAAACTCTTTGGCAACAATTAAATTTATGATATAATATATTCTATGCTTTTAGAAATATTATCAAAAGCAAAAGAAAGTGCGGCATCCGATATTCA
>CAZTLC010000106.1:0-1962 GCA_964614295.1 uncultured Aquificaceae bacterium
AAAAGATATTTACATTTACTTTAAGGAGGTTCTTATGAGAAGATTTTTAATATCGGTTTTTAGTTTGTTTGTATTTGGCTTTTCTTATGCTAATGATACCATGCTTTTAAATCAAGAGAAAGCTTATCTTTTGGAAGTTATTCATGATAAAGTAAACACTTTGCAAAATATGGAAATTTGTATAGACCAAGCACAATCTTGGAAAGACATTAAAAGCTGTAAACTTTATAGACTATACGGAGACTGCCCTTCTTATCCTCCTGTTTATCCAAGTCCTTATTACCCACCACCTTGGTATTTTAATAGATAAGTGGCGGAGAGGACAGGATTTGAACCTGCGGTACGGTTTTAGCCGTACAACGCCTTAGCAGGGCGCCGCCTTCGACCACTCGGCCACCTCTCCTTTACCTAAACATTATAACATAAAAATCTAATAAGTATTTTTCAATTTACAAGGCTTTTTATACTAAAAGCACTAAATACCAATAACACTATACTATAAGCTAAAAGCACCGTCAGAGGAAGCAATATGTTAAAGCTGTTTTCATACAGTAAGATTCTAAGCCCTTCTACAGAGTATGTAAGAGGATTTATCAAAGCCACCATCTTTAACCAGCCAGGCATCAGCGATATAGGATACAAAGCGCTACTGGAGAAGAAAATAGGCATCGTTATTATCTGTACAACTCCCATAAACCTCTCTACATTCTTAAATAAGGAGGCTATCAGCATTGAAAAACTTGCAAAACACATACCAGAGAGTATGATGACCAAAGAAGACAATACCAATGTATAAAAGTTTATATAAATATGTATGTTTAGAGCTTTTGAAAGAATCATTATTAAAAAAGCTTGAATCAAAGACCTTATACCAGAAAAGAGGGCTTTACCTGTGGGGATAGAAGAGTATGGTATAGGAGCGCTTAAAAATCTCGTTATCTGGCCTTGATCTTTATCCCATATTAAAGATATACCATAGAAAAACGATACAAACATAACCGATTGAGCTAAAATACCCGGTGTCATAAAAGAAAGATAATCTCCTTTTATGGGTATACTTTTTATATTTTTAAACACATTGCCAAAAAGCAGTATCCAAATAAGAGGTTGTACGGCTCTGGTGATTATATCTAATCTTTGGCGTATCATTTTCCTTAATTCTATTTCAAGTATTACAAAGCTTCCTCTTATAAAAGCTAAAAACCACATCAGCCAAGCCTTTTCACTATATTTCTCGTTTTTCTTATAGATTTTATATCTTGGTTGTCTTCTTCTAAACTCTCACCAGTAAGCTGTATGAAAATCTCTTCTAAGCTTGCGTTTTTATCTTTTACGATATCTTTTAACTCATCCAAAGTCCCTTTTGCTATTATATCTCCTTTTTTCATGATGGCGATTTTATCACAAAGGCGCTCTGCTTCATTCATATCATGTGTGGTTATCAAAGTGGCCATATTTTCTTTTTTTGATTTTAAAAAATTCCATATATTTAGTTTTGCATTTGGGTCTAAACCTACGCTTGGCTCATCCAAAAGTAAAAGCTTTGGTTCGTGAAGCATAGCCATAGCTATCTCTAATTTTCTTATCATGCCCCCAGAAAATGTTTGCACTATGGAATCTTTTCTATCCAATAAGTCTATGGCTTTTAACATATTTAATATATGCTCTTTGGAAACACCGTAAAACTTTCCGATAAGCCTTAGATTTTCATAGGCACTTAAGTTTGGTATCACAGAGATATCTTGAGGCACATATCCAATCTGACTTTTTATCTTTATGGGATTTTTGGTGATAGACTCACCATTTATCCTTACTTCACCAGAGGTTGGTGATATTATACCAGCTACTATTTTTATAGTGGTGGTCTTCCCAGCACCATTTGTACCAAGAAGACCAAATATCTCACCTTTCTTTACTTCAAAACTTATACCTTTTAAAGCCTCAAAACCGTAATAACTTTTC
>CAZTLC010000106.1:2062-3933 GCA_964614295.1 uncultured Aquificaceae bacterium
ATAACTCAAATTTGCTTTGTTTAGAAAGTTTTTAAGTATATCAAATCCATGTTCTGATATTATAGATTCCGGGTGAAACTGCACACCAAAAATAGGGAGTGTTTTATGTCTTATACCCATTATCTCTCCATCTTCTGAAGTAGCATCTATAACAAACTCTTCTGGTAATGTATTTTTGTCTATTACAAGAGAATGATATCTAACCGCCTTGAAAGGATTTGGCAAACCTTCATAAAGACCTTCCCTATCATGAGTTATCATAGATGTTTTACCGTGCATAAGTTTTTTAGCTTTTATAATCTTTGCTCCAAAGGCATAACCTATGCTCTGATGACCAAGACATACCCCCAATATAGGATATTTATCTTTATACATTTTGATAACATCTACTGATATTCCTGCTTCTTTGGGGGAACAGGGACCAGGGGATATGATGATAGCATCTATATCTTTATTTTCTATCTCTTGGGGTTTTATCTCATCGTTTTTGACTACTTCTACATCTTGCCCTAGTATGTTAAAATACTGCACCAAGTTATATGTAAAAGAGTCGTAATTATCTATCATTAAAAGCTTCATACTAACAATATAAATCTAAATAAATATTTTGCAATACCTTAAAACATCATGCCAAGCTTTATACCAAGCCTGTAGTTGTCTGGGTTTATACCAGTATTTTTGTACTCAGATGCAAACTGATACTTGGCTTGAGCTCCGATGTAAATATTTGGTGATACTTTTAAATCTATCTCGCCAGAGCCTTGCATCGTCCCAACTATACCAGAAGATATACCTTGAAGTTTTACATCTGCAGCTCCTATACCTGCTCCAAATCCAGCGTAGAGGTTTTCGCCTATTGGATATAGGTATCTCATATTTAGCTCTATATTTGAAAAATCAAGATGAGACCCATCACCATAGGCTCTACCAGTACCAAGCTGTAAAGATGGTTTTAGTTGTCCATAGGCCACTTTGAAAAGCCTGCAGTTCCAATCTATGCCCACTCCAAGATACGGTCCATCAAAGCTACTTATATGAGAACCTGTAAAGTGCATATAGTCAAGTTTCATATAGGATGTGAAATCTCCTAAGTTTTGGCTAGCATACATATCTGGCTGGGCTATAGCTATCCCACCAAAAGCCAACAAAACCGCTAACATTTTAACCTTTTTCATAAACACATCCTCCTATTAAATTATTATAAACCAAAGTATGATAAAATATGATGATATGAAGCTTTACGTAGTTCCCACCCCCATAGGAAACTTAGAAGATATAACTCTAAGGGCTATAAACATACTAAAATCAGTCAAATTTATAGCCTGTGAGGATACTAGAAGAGTTCAAATACTTTTGAAACACTATAATATAGAGGATAAGATACTACTATCTTACTATCATCCAAAAGAAGCTATACAGATTAAAAAAATCATCTCTTTGATAAGGAAAGATGAAGATGTGGCTTTGGTATCAGATGCTGGTACTCCTTCTATCTCAGATCCTGGTTTTAAGCTTATAAACACATGTATAAAAGAAGATATACCAGTAGAAGTGCTGCCAGGTCCCTGCGCCTTGATAACAGCTTTGGTAGGCTCTGGACTTCCAACGCATAGTTTTATGTTTTTAGGCTTTGCTCCAAGAAAATCCCAAGAATCTTTTTATAAGGAGATGTTTAAATCTGATGTAGGTTCTTACATACTTTACGAATCCCCTCAAAGGGTATTGGATACGCTGAATGTTATAAGCCACATAGAACCAGACATAACCGTAGTAATAGCAAGAGAACTTACAAAAATCCATGAAGAGTATATAAGGGGCAATATAAAAGATATTTTGGAAGAGTTAAAAAGAAGAAACAACAACTTAAAAGG
>CAZTLC010000107.1:0-3915 GCA_964614295.1 uncultured Aquificaceae bacterium
CCCACATATACAAGAACTATTTTATCCTTTAATATATCTTTTAACTTATCACTTTGGGTTTGATGCTCAAATATATCAAAGTCTATTCCGTGATAAACTACATCTACATTGTATATACCCAAGGAGTTAAGATAATTCTTTATATAGTAAGAAGGGGCTATTACCAAATCCATGTCGCTATAAGCTTTGTATATATACTTTCTTGTGATTTTGGAGAGCATGTTGTCATCCTTATCAAGTTTAAAGATATTTGATAAGCTCTTCTCTAAATTAGAATGAAAAAATCCTATGGTACTAAAATTTAGCCTATTCTTCAACTTCTTTATAAAAGATGGTAATAAAAATAAAGAGCCTATCTCCACTATACTTGGTTTTTCAGATTCTACTATATTTAGTATCTTTTGTTGATTTATAAGAAGCCTGTATTGTTTCCACACAAACATATAAGGAGACTTGATTTGATAAATCTTGCTATTATGAATATAGCTAAGCGTATCCTTCTTACCAGGAACTATGACCACATGCTCAATATCTTTGTCTCTTACATACTCTATCTTGTTGTTTATGTAAGTTTTAATACCGCCACTTCTATCAGAATAAAAATGTGTTATATCTAAAAGCTTCATACAGAAGTTTCTTCAGCAAACTCTATACTTTTTACCTTCCCAAAAGACAGTAAGTTTATCATATCTAAAAGAAGCTCTCTTTCGTTCAGTTTTTCAGTGTAAGCTATAGCCTTTTGCTTTATCTCTTTGTAAAGGATATCATCGTTTAAAAGCTTTTTGATAACATTTGCATATTCTACGGGGTTGTTTTGCTCTATTATAAAACCATTTTCCCCTTGGATGATATGTTCTTTGGCACCTCCTTTGTCTGGCACTAAAGGTATTGAACCACTTGCCATAGCTTCCAATACCACATTACCAAATGTCTCCGTAGTACTAGGAAATAGGAAAATATCAGCACTAGCGTAGGCTTTTGATAAATCCTCCCCCTCCAGAAAACCTGTAAAGATAACCCTATCTTTATAAACTTTTTCAAGTTCGTGTTTGTAAGGACCATCCCCCACAATGGCAAACCTTATATTTCTCTCCTCTTTTAAAAGCTCAAAAACCTCTACGAACACATCCAAATCTTTTTCTTTAGCTACTCTTCCCACATACGCTATCACCCTCTCACTTCTATAAGTAGGGTCAAAGGCTTTCCAAAACTCTTTGTCATTAAAAGCTTCATTGAACTTGTCTCTATTTACACCCCTTTTGAATATCTTTAGTTTATCCTCTTTTATACCGTAGTTTAAAAGCTTTTCATAGTAGGATAAACTAGGTACCAATACTCTATCTGAAAGACCATAAAAGGTTTTCATAAACATTTCCGCAAGGTATTTGAAATAAGGCTCATTTGTATATCTAAAAGCGTACTCTGGGAAGTCTGTATGGTAAGCCGAGACAAAGGGAATACCCAGTATCTTAGCGATAATGAGTGCATATACTCCTATGATGCCAGGTGTAGCAGCATATACTATATCAAAGTTTTCAGACTCTACATAATCAAGGAGCTCTAGTAGATTTGGTATGTTTATAGTGATGTTTTCATATTCTGGCAGCGCAAAGGATATCATAGGTTTGAAGTTTTTTATATAAGGGTCTTCTATTTGTCTATTATCAGAGATGATAAACTTAATATTTAATGTTTCTTCTTTTGAAAGTTCCAAGAGTTTTTGAGTGGTTCTTGCCACTCCGTTTATATCAAAAAATGTGTCTGTGAAGTAAGCTACTTTACCATCTATATGCTCTTCACTGAAAAATTCTTTGTAAAATTTCTTTGATATGTTCTTCTCATCAGCTCTTTGCTTGTAAACGGATAGATATGCTATATATGGTATTGAAAAAATAACGCTTCTTCCTATATAAGCGCTTAACTTATCAAAATCAAAAGATTTCATAGACTTTATTTGGTTTAACGTATAAGGGAGTATATTTGAGAAAAATTGAAATATGTTCTCGTGGTTATTTTCTGATACAATACCTTTGAAGTTTATAACATTTTCTATAAATGTAATAGCTGAACTTTTGCCCAGTATAGAATCTAAAAATGAATATTTTGATACTTCCTTTGGTTCAAAAAGTGTGTCTAAGAGATAACCAAGGTTTCCAAGATTGTATTGCTTTTTCATGCCCTCTTTTGCTATGTTCATAACCATATGAGTAAGTCTTTTAGGATTGCCGTGGTACCCCTCTACCTTGGTTTGTCCGTTTTCTATGGCTTTTTTGAGGTCTTCAACATTTATACCTTCTGCTATAGTATATCCATAGCCAAGATCAAGGCCGCCGTGGTCATCTGAACCGCCTGTAAAAGCTATAAAATCCCTTTTTCTTTTGAAAAATCCATATTTGTTTGCCAATTCTTCTAAATCTTTTTTCGTATATGATTTTGCTATCTTTTTTGTGATAAAAGATGAAGTCTTTGACCTAGTGCCATTTAAAATCTCCCAGTTGTCAAAAAGGAGTAGAAACCTCTCTATATGGCTTTTGTTTAATTTTCCATCCATGTTGTAAAGAGGATGAGCTAGTATGTGAATAATGTTGTTAAACTGAAGATAGTCCACAAGCTCATAGATGTTGCCCCTCAAATGCTGAATATCATCGTGATGTTTTGGCGTAATATCTATGGCTATTACATGCACTTTGCATCTATCCTCTGGAAAGTAGGTGGTTATCTCCTCGGATATGAAAACATTTGGTAGATGGGCTATGTCAAGGCATCCGCTTATAGTGTCGTGGTCTGTTATGGTAAACAGCGTCATTCCTCTATTTACCAATGTGTTGTAAAGCTTTTTTGGTTTTGTATAGCTCTCGCCTATTTTGAGCTTTTCAGAAATGTAGCCACCTGGCCTATTTGAGGCTTCTGAGTGAAGATGCAAATCAACTTTTATCATAACACCCCCTTAACCTAATATTTAAATTATCAAACTTATGTTAATTTTTTATTAAGTTTTTTGCTTTTATTATATGATATAAACTTGTTATTTCAAAATTATCTTTTCTGACATAATCTAATATTTTCAAAAGCTTATAAATCTTTAGAGGATTTGATATGTCTATCGGATGAATAGCTATTCTCATAGTCCTCACATATCTTGTAAGGATATACATCTTATCAAAAGAGAGGATAGATAACTTTTCCACTACTCCTCTGCTTCCAAAGGTTAACACTGGTGAGAATAACTTTTTATCATCTTGAAGGTCATATATGTATCTTCTATTTGTGGTAAATAAGAATCCTTTTTCTTTTAAAAGCCAAAACACCTCTTTTCTAAAAAGCCAAGCGGGAGCTATAAAACCCTTTGGTGTTACATCAATATGCATGAGCATTTCAAGGCCTTTCTCAAGCCTTTTGGAAAGATTTTCTTCTAACAAAAACTCCGCTTCTTTGTGTGTAAATATCTTTCTATAATCGTATTTCTTAAAATCCCTTGACATATGGGTATAACCGTGTAGTATAGCTTCGTTATTTTTTATGAGTTCTTGTATTTGGCTTTTAATATCAATAAGAGATTCTTTTTCATGATAAAAGGGTATCAGAAGGTATGAAATGTGGTTTATACCATTCTTTTGAAGTAGCTCTTTTAAAGCAATTACATTCTTTATATTGGATGGACAAACGTCGTGTATTGATATATTTAAAAGCTTACGGTCTTTTCCAAGTAGCAAGAGCGTATATCCTCATATAGTATTTTTGTTAGTTCTTTTCTGCTAAGATGAGATATTTGATGCAAAGGTGTTAAGAAATAAAGCTGTATCTCCATGGAATTTACATTTAGTAAAAAGCTCAGTAAATGATGAAAGAGAGTCATATCTCCATAATAAAATACATAATCCCTATTGGAAATAGCTATAGGTCTTCCGTTTATAT
>CAZTLC010000108.1:0-3789 GCA_964614295.1 uncultured Aquificaceae bacterium
CTGGGGATGTGGCGAAATGGCAGACGCAGCGGACTTAAAATCCGCAGGGAGCAATCCCGTGAGGGTTCAAGTCCCTCCATCCCCATATAAACTTATCTTATCTTGTATGGGGCTTTTAAGATATAATAGTTAAATGAGATGGAGTAGATACTTTTTATACACCACAAAAGAAGAACCATCGGAAACAGAAGCAGCTTCTCATAGGTTTTTGACAAAAGCAGGTTTTATAAAACAAGTGGCTTCTGGTATTTATGAGCTAACCCCCATAGCTTTTAGAGTATTAAAAAAGATTCAAGATATAGTAAGGGATGAGATGGATAAGGCTGGGGCTCAGGAGCTTTTGCTTACCATCTTAAATCCTTCTGAGCTTTGGAAAGAAACCGGAAGATGGGAGCACTATGGCAATGAGCTTTTTACATTAAAAGATAGAAACGAAAGAGATTATTGTCTTGGGCCCACTCACGAAGAAGAGATAACGGATTTGGTAAGAAAGACTGTAAAATCTTACAAACAGCTTCCTCTTAATCTCTATCAGATACACACAAAGTTTAGAGATGAAAAAAGACCTCGTTATGGGCTTATAAGGGGAAGAGAGTTTATCATGAAAGATGCTTACTCTTTTGATACCGATGAAGAGAGTGCAAAAAAATCTTACGATATCATGGTAAAAGCCTATAAAAACATATTTGAAAGGCTAAATTTGCATGTGCTTATGGTAAAAGCGGATGTGGGGCAGATAGGAGGAAAAAGCTCTCATGAGTTTGTAGCCATCACAAAATACGGTGAAGCTTTGGTGGCTTACTGTGAAAAATGCCATTATGCCGCAAACACTGAGATAGTGGAACTTGGCAAACCAAACATAGAGAAAGAACCACCTTTACCCATGGAAGAGGTTTATACCCCAAACGTTAAAACCATAGAAGAGCTTTCATCCTTTTTAAAGGTGAGAAAAGATAAGATAATAAAAGCAGTCCTTTATATAAAACAAGAAAAGCCTGTGATGGTTTTGATAAGAGGGGATAAGAAGATAGATGAGAAGAAGTTGGAAAGGCTTTTTGGTACCGATGAGTTTAGGTTGGCAGAAGATGAAGAGATTTTAAGGCTTTTAAACACAGAAAAAGGTTTTATAGGTCCTTTTATAGAGAAAAAAGATATAGAGCTCATAGTGGATAACTCCTTATACAACGCTTCTAATATGGTGGTGGCTTTTAATAAGCCAAATTATCATTATAAAAATGCAAATATTGATTTTGAAAGCTTTGTGGATGTAAGAGAGGTTGAAGAAAATGACCCTTGCCCAGAGTGTGGAAGTCCTTTAAAAGTAGCTCAGGGTTTAGAGCTTGGCCATACGTTTTTGCTTGGTACCAGATACTCTTTGCCAATGAAAGCCTTTTTCACAGACAAAGACGGCGTAGAAAAACCTATCGTAATGGGGTGTTATGGTATAGGTATATCAAGGCTTATCGCTGCTATAGTAGAGCAGTATCACGATGAAAAAGGTATAAAATGGCCTTTATCTGTGGCTCCTTTTCAGGTGCTCATTAGCTGTGTAAATATTTCCGATGAGCTTCAATATAGTATTTCAGAAAATCTTTATAAAAGCCTATTGGAAAACGATATAGAAGTGCTTTTTGATGATAGGGATGTATCTGCTGGAGTTAAGTTCAACGATGCTGATTTGATAGGTATACCTTATAGGATAGTGGTAGGCAAGAAGGTAAAAGACGGCTTCGTAGAAGTGGTGGATAGACATACGTTAAAATCCATTGACGTTTCTGTGGATAAGGTTTTAGATTATATAAAGGAACTTTTGAATGTAAATGGTAGGTGATATATACGCTGTAGGTCTTAACTACAAGACAGCGCCGGTAGAGCTAAGGGAAAAGCTAAGTTGTAATATTTCAGAGCAAGAGCCCATACTAAACATGCTAAAAACTTCTACAAACCTCCAGGAGCTCATGCTTTTATCCACTTGCAACAGATTTGAGCTTTATGCTTATGCATCTTGTGAAGAATATGTTTTGGATGCTTTTAAAAGATATCTTGATATAAAAAATCAGCATTTTGATAAAAATTATTTTTTTCTAAAAGCCAAAAAAGAGGCGATAACCCATATATTTAAAGTAGCCTCTGGGCTTGATTCTATGATAGTGGGAGAGCCTCAGATAGTAGCTCAGTTTAAAGAGGCTTTTTTCAAAGCAAAAAGTGTAGGCGCCACTGGAAAGATAATAAATAGGCTTTGCCAAAATGCCCTTCATGCTTCAAAAAGGGTGAGATACGAAACAGGTATTAGTAAAAGTGCTGTATCTGTGAGTTATGCTGCGGTGGAACTTGCAAAGCGTATTTTTGGAGAGCTTAAAAATCACAAGGTGCTGTTGATAGGGGCTGGTGAGATGGGAGAACTGGCGGCAAAGTATCTTCAGCGCTCAGGAGCAAGTATTTATATATCAAACAGAACTTATGAAAAAGCCCTTGTTTTAGCGGAAGATATCAAGGCAAACATAATCAGATTTGATGAGATAGAGCAGTTTTTGTATGAGTTTGATGTGGTTTTGGTATCTACAGGTGCCCAAGGATATGTGCTTACAAAGGATGTGGTTTCAAAAGCTATGAAAAAAAGGCGTTATCAGCCGATTTTTCTAATAGATATATCTGTACCAAGAAACATAGAACCTTCTTGTGCTGATTTGGATGGTGTTTTTTTATACAATATAGACGATTTAAAAGAGGTGGTGGAAGCAAATCTTTCAAGTAGGATTCAAGAAGCTAAAAAAGGTGAATTTATAATACTAGATGAGGCTGATAAATTTTATAAATGGCTTGAAAATCTTGAATTAGAACCTATAATTATAGATATGTTAGATTATACCAAAAACGGCTCAAAGGACTGTAAAAAGATAGTTTATAGAGCGATAAAGCTTATAAGGGAGAACAAAGAATATACACCTATAGTTTTTGAGCTTTTAGGAATAAAATCTCAGCAAAAGGAGATAGATTATGGACTTGTTAAACGATAAAACGTTTCCGGTATCCATCACCGAATTGATGGAGTTAGAATCAGAAAGCTCAATAAAAGCTTACATAATGATAAAGGCAGAACCCAAAGAGATACCCTCTATCATGATAGCCTTATCCACATTTGATGGTATAAGAACCGCAGATGTGGTGACTGGTCCTTACGATATCATAGTGTTTGCGGAGCTTAAAAATCAAGATGAGCTTGGACGCCTTGTCATTACAAAGATTCATACGTTAGAGGGAGTGAAAGAGGCCATCACCTGTGTAGTGGTTAGAATATAACTTTTAATGGAGATAGAGCTTTTTGATACAAAAGATATAGAAGAAGTAGCCAAACTTTATCTTAAAAGCTATAAAAACTTAGAGGAGTATTCTTATACCCACGAAGAAGATGTAAAAGTATATATAAACTGGCTTTTAAGAAGAGATGTAGCCGGTCTTTTTGTGGTAAAAGACAATGGAAAGATAATAGGTTTTATGGCTATAGACGGCAATTGGTATAGTAAAAAATACAACAAGGTGGTAGGAGCTATTCATGAGATTTTTATAGACAAAGAGTATTTTGGAAAAGGTATAGGCTCAAAGCTCATGGAAAAAGCTATAGAATATTTTAAACAAAGAAACTTAGACCTCATAGAACTTTGGGTAGGGGATAAAAACGAAAGGGCTATGAACTTTTATAAAAAATTTGGTTTTAGAAAAGACGGTCAATACAACTTCTGGGTCAGGATGGTAAAAGATATTTGATAGTTTTTGTAGAGCCTCAACTAA
>CAZTLC010000109.1:0-3750 GCA_964614295.1 uncultured Aquificaceae bacterium
TGGGTTTTATGTTATAATAGTAGTTTGAGATTTTATCAAGGAGGTAGCATGAGCTCAAAACATTATCGTGCACATAGGATGTACGAAAGTGTGGTGATATTTAAACCCACACTTGCCGAGGATGAGTACAGGACTAAACTAAACGAAGTCAAGGACTTCATAGCCAAAAAGGGTGGCACTGTGGTAAGTGAAGAAGATTGGGGTACTAAGAATTTAGCTTACAAGATAAGCGGTTTTGGACATGGAAGGTATTATTTTTTCAAAATAGCTTCCAGCAATCCAGAGCTTCCCAACGAACTTGATTTTTACTACAAGATAAACGAAGATATCATAAGATGGCTAAATATACTTACCAAAGAGCAACCAACTCTCACAGAAAAAGCCTCTTAAAATAAGGGTTTAAAAGAGGGATAGGCTATGATAAATAGAGTTATTATAATAGGAAGGCTTACAAAAGACCCAGAGCTTAGGATACTTCCTTCTGGCAACAAAACCATTGATATGTCTTTAGCTTACAATAGAAGCTACAAGGTAAACAACGAGTGGAGAGAGGAAGCTCATTACTTTGACGTAAAAGCTTATGGGGCTTTGGCAGACAGATTGTCTACTCAAGTATCAAAAGGTTATATGATACTTGTGGAGGGAAGGCTAGCCCAAGATAGATGGGCTTCTCAAGACGGTAAAAACATGTCAAAAGTGAGCATAGTGGCTGAAAGTGTAAGAATAGTCTCAAAACCACAAACCGCTCAAAATAAACCTATGCCAGAAGAATCTTCTGAAAGTGTTTACAATGAAGAGGTAAACGGCATAGATGATATAAAAGCTGATATAGAAAAAAGCTTAGAAGATGACGATGATGTACCATTTTAAAAACTTTAAAAAGGAGTGTATATATGGTGGAAACTAAGATGAAAAAAGCTAAAAATTGTAAGTTTTGTATGGAAAAAAGAGACCCAGATTATAAGAATTACAACGAGCTAAGAGAGTTTATGTCAGAGCATGGCAAGATACTTCCAAGAAGGATGACCTTTGTATGCGCCAAACACCAAAGAAAATTAGCCAACGAAATAAAAAAAGCCCGCCAATTGGCCTTATTGCCATACGTTATAATTTAAGGAGGACAACTATGAAGGTGATACTTTTAGAGGAACTAGAAGGACGTGGAAGTTTTGGAGATATAATATCTGTAAAAGATGGTTTTGCTAACAACTATCTTATACCTAGAAAACTTGCTCTACCTGCCACAGAGGGTAATGTAAAACATATAAAGAGTATCCTCTCTCAAAAAGCCAGAAAACTAGAAAAAATAAGGGCTCAAGCTCAAGATATCGCTAAAAAATTAGACGGTGTAGAAATCACCATCAAAAAACCAGTGGGTCAAAACGGAAAGCTCTTTGGCTCTATCACCACCTCTGATATTGCAAAAGCTCTTCAAGAAAAAGGTTTCAACATAGATAGGCGTCAAGTTATCATAAGCTCCCCTATCAAAAATTTAGGTTTATACACTGTAAAAGTAAAGCTTCACAACGATGTTTACGCCAATATCAAAGTGAACGTAGAAGAAGAACAAAAGTAATAAAATATAATCACCAGCCTGTTTGGGCTGGTTTTCAATAAAATATTTGTCATGGAAATAATGTAATCTATAAGTTATCATTTACTTATGAATGTTTTTGTGCTTTTTATACATATAACTTTTGCTTGTTTATGGGTGGGCGGTATGCTTTTCATGGTGTTTGTGTCTTCTCCTTACATCAGAAAAACACCTTTTAAAGATGAGGCTTTCCAAAACATCGGTAAAAGGTTCAGCAATATAGGTACCCTGATAGGTCTTCCTACACTCTTTATAACAGGGCTTTTAAATATGCACTTTTTATCAATACCTTATAGTGCCATTATTCATCCAGAGTCTATATACCAAAAAACCCTTCAAATCAAAATCCATACCTTCTTTTTGGTAGTAATCATATCTATACTTCACGATTTTTATATCAGCCCAAAAGCCAAAAACTCTAAAAAATATGCAAAGATAGCAAGGGTTTTAGGTGTTTTGAACCTTATTCTTAGCCTTGGCATAGTCTTTCTTGCCAGCGCTTTAAGGTATAACCTGTGATAAAATAGTTTTATGGATAAGCATAATTCAGCAATTTCTATAGCTTTTGCTATACTTCTAATCTATTGGCTCTTTACAATTATTGTAAATGCTATAAAAATAAAAATAGGGAACAAAGACAAGCTTACTCAAAAATATCTTACCGAAGACGAACATATAATATCAGAAGGAGAAATGGTTTATGTAAAAGAAATTGTGTCAGCTATAATAGTTGGTATAGTGGGAATTATTATAAGTGTCTTTGTATTGATAATAAAAAAAGAGTTTCTGGCTTTTATTATAGTTTTCTTGTATGCCATAAGCTTTAGCTTGTCTATCTTAATAAAACCATATGTTTTAAAGAAAACCACAAGGCTTCTTATTACAAACAAAAGATTGATATTGGCATATGGGACATGGAGCAACAACGTGATTGATTATAGTCTTGATAAGATATCAAACATTATTTTAAAACAAGGCTTATTGGGTAGAATATTTGGCTTTTCAAAGATATCAATTGTAAGTACCTCAGGAGCCGAGTTAAGCATATGGAATAGAGAACTGCAGCTAAAAAACGCCGAAACTTTTATAAAAGCTTTTGTATCAATGAGGACTTAGCTACTTACATATCGTTTCTTTTGTAGTAGAATCTGGCACCTTTTGACCTTGTTTAAAATGTGAATTTTCTATGCTTATGCATCCTTTTTTGACTAGATTTAATTTTATAAATCCACTGTGATTGTCGGTGTTTGTATAAAAGCTTTTGATAGAAGAAGCTGGGCATATCGTTTGAACTGTTTCGTAATCTGGTACACGCTGACCATAGCTATAGTGCTCTGTGGTTATCTTTATACAATCTCCATACGAAAAGCCAAATACCAAAATCCCTAAGACAAAGATTTTTCTCATAAAACCTCCTTAAATTATATCCTAACATGCACATTGTTTTCTTGTAAATAGGTTTTTAGCTGAGTTATGGACACCTCTTTGAAGTGGAATATAGAGGCTGCCAAACAAGCGCTTGCTTCTGTAAGCGTAAAAACTTCCAAAAAGTGTTCTTTGGCACCAGCTCCACCTGAAGCAATGACTGGTATGTTTACAGCTTTTGATATGAGGTTTGTAAGCGCTATATCGTAGCCAGATTTTGTACCATCTTTGTCTATGGATGTCAGAAGTATCTCACCAGCTCCAAGAGACTCTACTTTTTTAGCCCATTCTATGGCATCTAAATTTGTATTTATCCTACCACCGTTTATATAAACATGCCATAAGTTACCTTCTACATGCTTTGCATCTATGGCTACTACTATACATTGCGAGCCAAATTTTCTAGCTCCTTCATACACGATTTTAGGGTCTTTAACAGCGGCAGAGTTTATAGAAACTTTATCGGCTCCAGCTTCTAAAAGCTTTCTTATGTCTTCTAAGCTTTTTATACCACCTCCTATCGTAAAAGGCGTAAATATGTTTTGAGCTACATTTCTTGCTAAATCTATGACGGTATCTCTTTTTTCATAGGAAGCTGTAATGTCTAAAAATACTATCTCATCAGCTTTTTGAGACTCATAGACAATAGCATTTTCCACTGGGTCTCCAGCATCTTCTAAGTTTACAAAGTTTACACCCTTTACTACTCTACCTTCTTTTATATCAAGACA
>CAZTLC010000110.1:0-3738 GCA_964614295.1 uncultured Aquificaceae bacterium
TATCATTGAAAAACCCTCATTTTTCTTTACAATGTTTTCATGGCTTTTAGTATAAAAAATATAAAAGATGAAGGGCTTATAGAAAGTGCTATAGAAATATTGAATAAAACCCTGCCTATAGTGGCACCCACCGATACCATATACGGTGTATTGGCTTTGGACAATGAAGAAGCCCTAGACTATCTTTATAAGATTAGAAGGCCCTCTAAAAAGCCCTTTCTTAGGCTTTTACCAGACATATCTTTTTTAAAAGATTATCATCTTCAACCTAGCGATAAAGTGATTGAGCTTTCTAAAATAGAAGGTATAAGTATCATATTAAAAGCCCAAGACAAAAATTTAGGCTTTAGAATACCAAAGAAGGGTTTTATAAGAGAGCTTTTAGAAGCCCTACAAAAACCTGTGGTGGCTCCTTCCTGCAACAAAGAAAAAGACCCACCTGCCAAATCCATAGAAGAGGCGGTAAACTATTTTAACGATGAAATACCTTTATACATAGATGATGGTTTTATAGACGCTAAACCCTCTACCATATTAGAGATAGAAGATGATGCTATAAGAATAGTAAGAGAAGGAAGCTCTATAGAAAAAGTAAAAGAGATTATAGCTAGATTTTAATCCAAATATTTTTCCATTATGGAAGTTATCTCGCTTAGACGTTCGTATATAGATATCTTTAGATGACTTAGGTGAATCCCTTCTTCGCTTTCAGTCTTTTCTATATCCTTTAAAACGTTTTCCACAATCCTCATGATAACAATCTCAGCATTTGAAAGATAACCGTTGAAGGTATAGTTTGTTGCCTTTGCCTCAAGCTCCTCAAGTTTCTTTGTATATTTTGCTATCCTCTCTATATGCTCTATAACACTCACCATCTCCTCATCTTTACTTTTTTTCTTTAGTTCTTCGGCTTTTAACTTTATCATATCCCTCATACTATTTATAAACAATTTATCAAGTTCTAAAGACATATTTTTAGCCTCTTGCATCATAATTAATTAATATATCTTACCACACTCCATTATATAATGATTTATATCATATATATTAGAAGGTTTTGCCATGTCATCTTCTTTAAAAGCATTTAAACATTTTATATAATAAAAGAATGAAAAAATACATCATCTTTTTAGCACTTTTTATAATACATATTGCCTTTGGAGAAGCTATCATCAAATCAAATTATCCATTAGAAAAAAACAACTTTTCCAAGGTAATAAACAAAGACAATTTAAAAAGGATGGTGGGGCTAATAAAAAATATAAATTATGTAAAAGATGTGAAAGTCTTGGGCTTTAAAGAGGGTAAACCTATCTTATATATAGAGAGGTATCCCATTATAAAACGTGTAAAGATAAGAGGAAACAACTTTTATCATGCCAAAGACCTCATACCGATAGCAAACATAAGACCAGGCACACCTGTTAAAGTATCCCTTGAAGAAAAAAAGAAGCTTATTAAAGAGTTTCTAGAAGAGTTTTATAAAAATCATGGTTTTTTAAAAGCTCATATAAAGGATGAAATCACAGAGGATAAGGATGGATATTTAAAGGTATACGTTGATATAGACGAAGGGGACCTTTACTTTGTAAAGGATGTATTTGTAAACGGTAAAAAGTTTGAAAACAGCTCCCTCCCCATAGGAGACATAGCAAACATTAAAAATCTAAACAAGATATACAGCGTAGTGAGAAGACACTTTGGCAAAAATGCAAGGGTTTTTGTATATCAAGAAGGTTTAAAAACTTTAATCACAAACAAACCTTTCAAAGCGATATTTGGAACACAGAAGATAAAACACAACATATTTCACATAGTAGGTGTTTTTATAAACGATATATCAAAATTCTTAGATTATCCTATACCCTTTACAAAAGCAGCACTGGGAAAAGGGGGTATAGTAGATATATACTATGAAGTTTATCAAAGACCTTTCAACGAAGTTTATTTTGAGGGTAATAAGGCTTTTAACGATAGAACATTAAAAAAGATAGCAAACATAAGCGAGATAGACATCTTCACCTTAGAAGAAGCCAAAAAAAATCTATTGACATTTTACAAGGATATGGGCTATCTTGACACGAAGATAAAATATAAAGTAAACAAAGAGTATACAAAAGCTATATTTTATATAAAAGAGGGTCAAAGATACAGATTAAAGGATATCTCCTCTAACTGCAGGGCTTTAGAAGATTTTATAAAAAAGCACTACAAAGACAAATATCTAAATCTATTCACATTGAAAAGTCTTGTAGAAAATTATCACAAAAAACTTAAAAAAGAAGGTTATATATATGGCTTTTCATATAAACTAAACATCCAAAAGCTTCCAAATCAAGAAGCAAACGTATATATAGACTTAAACAAAGGCTACAAGATAGTGTTGGCAAAGATTATAGTAAAAGGCACCACCAACAAGCATATATTAAATATTTTTAAAAACTACAAAACCCCAAGAGAATACAATGCAAAAGATATAGAGGACTTATACAAAGACACTATACTAACTGCCAAACAATATGGATATTTTGATGTATCGGTAAAGCAAATAGCAAATGTAAAAACCCTTGGGAAAAACTCTTACGAATATATATACACTTTTGATATAAACCTTGGGAAAAGATACGAAAATGGCAATACTATCATATATGGATACAACCACACATTAGAACACAGCATCCAATACATGGCTTCTTTACCAAAATATTACTCCTTAGAGGATGAAAGAAGGGCTATAAAAAATTTAGAAGAGAGCTCTATATTTGAAGCTGTAAACATAGAAACATTTCTAAACAAAAAAGATAAAAAGGTGGACAGACTCATAGAAGTTCAAGAGGGTAAAAGAGGATTTTTTAGGATAAAAGCTGGATACAACACAGAACAAAGATTTATATTAGACACCGCTCTAACCTGGGCTGACCTTTTTGGCACACCCGCAATGGCTACTTTTAGCTACGATTTATCAAGTTTAAATACCACCTACAAGCTTGGTATCTCAGACAAATTTTTATTTTCCAGAGATTATCTTGGAAACATCTTTTACCAAAGGGATTTTGAAATACACAACAGCTACTACTTTGTATCAAAAGGAATAAATTTTGATATCGGAAGAAGACTTGGAAGGTATTATACTTTTAGCGTAGGATACTCCAAAACAAGAGATTATGTTTACAATGCACCCATCCAAGATAACGGTTATTCCAACCAAGAAACTATAAGCTTTAATCTCATAAGAAACTATAAAAATAGACCTACAAATCCTACAAAGCTTGGCTATGACAACGTTACTTTTACTAAAAGCCTAAAAACTGGCTACAATAGTATAAATATAAATACATACTATCTTATACACATAATAGACAAGCTATTTTATAGCTTCAAATTCGGCTTTGGAGCAGAAAACGATGGACTCATATATCAAAGATTTTTCTTAGGAGGGATTAAAGATATGATGGGATATAACTTTGAAGATATAGGTTCTCCAGAGGGCGGAAAGTATTATGGCTTTTTAAGAAATGAAATAGATTTTCCCATCAAAAACCCCTTTAACCTAGCCCTTTTCACAGATACTGGCAATGTAGCAAACAACATTTCTGATATTACAAAAAACCTAAAACAAGACGTAGGAGTAGGTATATTTGTATATACTCCCATAGGACCAGTAAGATTTGACGTAGCAAAACCCATTACAAAGATACCAAACATCCAATCATCTATAAAATATTACCTATCAATAGG
>CAZTLC010000111.1:0-3680 GCA_964614295.1 uncultured Aquificaceae bacterium
TTACCTCCTTTAAAGTTTTCTAAAAATAAATATAATCCTTTTAAAAAATTTGTCAAGTGTATATATAGATTTTTTAATAGAATATAACTAAATATATTGATAGCAATACACTAATATATGTTTATTTAAAATTTAGCTTTTGAGATAGTATAATAAAACCTTATGAATGTTCAGGAGTATGCTTTTGAAGTTGTAAAACAGTATGGCTATGTAGGAGTTTTCTTAGTTGGTTTTACTCAAAGCATAATACAACCTATACCAGTGTTGCCGTTTATGATGGTAAGCCATAGGCTTGGATTGAATCCATGGATGATAGGGTTCGTAGGTGTAATCTCAAATGTGCTTGGGGCAATTGCGTCCTATTGGCTTGGATTTTTTGCCGGTGATAAATTGATAGGAAAAGTAATATCTAAAAATCAATACATAAAAGCAGAAGCTCTTTTTAGCAAGTACGGGATTTTTGCAATACTAATAGGTGAGCCTTATAAAGTTATATGTTGGGTATCTGGTATCTTAAAATTTTCATTTTATAGATATATATTGGCTACTTTCATATCAAGAATAATCCACACTTTAGTATATATATTGATAGGTCATATTTTTCAAAAGATATTTTAAACTTGTTTGTAAAGCTCTTCTATATTTATAGGCTCTTGTGGTATAGAGTTTTTGCCAAATGCACCACTTAGCTCTAAAACATACAAATCTCTTAAGACTTTAAATCTATCTAAATCTGGAAAATCCTGCATAATCTCAAAAGCCTCTAACAAATCTATGCCTTGCGTTCTTTCTTTTAACTCTTTTAAAAGCCTAAAAAACTCTTCTTTTGATATTTCTACAGTGCTATATTTTCCTTTTACAAATATTCTATCTTCCATAGCATCACTCCATAGCTCTCAACCTTATATAGTTAAACTCTTCTTCGTCTATCTCTCTGTCTACAAGATACTGTTTGGCGCATTGGGTGAAGGTTATAGAAAACCCACCTTGTATTTTCCCTTCCTGTCTTATCCTTTCTATGTCGTTGAAGTTTCCATCCGCTATCATGGTTCTTATGGGTTTGTTGGGTACTAGTATATCGTATATCGGTAAGAATTTTTTGGCTTTTGACCTGTATAAAAATTGAGATATTATAGCTATTATCTGAGAGCTAAAAAGCCCCAGGAGTTCTTTAGAACCAAATTGATTGAGAAGTGAAAATGTGGCGCTTACGCTTTTTGTATGAAGGGTAGAAAATACCAAATGACCACGAGCTGCCATGTCAAGAAGAGATATTATCTCATCTTCAGACCTCACCTCACCAAAGAGTATAATAGAAGGGTCGCTTCTTAAAGCTATTTTGAGAGCATGTTGAAAATTTTTCACTTGGGTTGGTATGTTGAACTGCCTTACGGTGGCTTTTCTATATAAAAACCTATACTCTACTGGATTCTCAAAAGTAAGTATTACGACGTTGTGAATATCTGATAGATATCCTATTTCAGCGGCTATAGAAGTGGATTTACCAGAGGTGGTACCACCAGTGTGAACTACTACACCGCTTCTCGCATCTTTCATAAAAGCTATTACTTCTTTCGGGAGTCTTACCATCTCAATGGAAGGAAGCTCGTAAGAGAGGATACGGATAGCCATCCCAAGACCTTCCAAAGACTCTGCCACGGACACCCTATAAAGACCGTAGTTTTTTATAGCAAAGGAATATTCAAAAGTAGAGTATTCTGCCATTATATCACGCCAGTTTTTTTCGTCAGAGGTTAGCTCTATTATCTCTATTACATCTTCTTTAGTAAGTCTATGCATACCTGGTATAATTGCATATTTTTTGGCTATCCCATATCGTGGTATATAGTTTGCTATAATTTGAAAGTCTGTGGCTCCAAGCTCTTTTCCTCTTTCAAATATGCTAACTAGTTTTGATGGTATATCTTTTATATCCAAAGTTTTCATGTTTTTAGTATAACATAAAACATATTGATTTTCTTTATTTAATTACATATATATGTGCAACTTATGAAGCTTCCTATAGCGCAAGGGTCACCCATATGTGTGAGAGAATGGGTAGTGTTTGTACCATAAGGAGAGTTGTTTTTGTAAGGCAAAAGTGATGAGTATGGGATTGTGTTGTTGTTTGAAAGATTATAATAGCAAGATATACACGTGTTTGACTGTAAGCCTGACAAAGAACTATAGAGCACGTATTCACCAAAGGAGCTGTAAGAGGCACAAGAAAAAGGGGTTTGGACTCCTCTTATATTAGAAACAAATCCAGAATAAGAAGGTAGAAAGCTCCAAGCTTGATTAAAATCGTTTGGATTTTGACAGTTGTTTTTTATGCTAAGCCATCTTACGTTTTCACAGGCGTTTATAAAAGCTTGTTCATAGGACTCTTTGTAATAGCTTAAAATACTTTGAATATTGTTTGTTGTGCTTATATTGTTTATAGCTTTGTTTGGTAGGTTTGATACTATATGGTATGTGGATGTCTTTGGATTGGGCGGTGTATTTATAGCATGGTAAAGGGGTATAGCGCTTGAGGCTATATAAAGTATATAACTCATAATGGCTATTATCAAAAAAGCTACTGTTATAAAAAGCATAAAAACCCTTTAGGGATATGTAAATTGAAGATAGCAATAAGGCGCACCGGAGGATACGCAAGGTATGTTGGTATAGCTTAATGTTATTACCCCAGCAAAAGGAGGACAGTTTGTACCACTTTGGCATTCATTCATATAAGAGAAGGATGGGTGTGTATCCGGTAAGCTTCCTTGTAAATTGGCATAGGGAATTATAGTTACAGAGTTTCCAAAACCATCTACATAATAGTAAGATGCAGTAGAGCTTATAAGGCCAACATTTGTAAGAAGTGTTGATATGCTGCAGGTTTGTGTCAAAGTTATGTTTGTACATGAGTTAGAGCAAACGCTTTGATTTGGCACGCTTTGACATAAGACATTTGGAGCGTTTGAGCAAGCTTGCAATATCCAAGGTATATAAAAATCATAGCTTGATTCCATACCACCAGTCCATTCACTACCATTCCACGTGCAAGAGTTGGCAATCTCAGAGGTTCTTCTTTCCAAGACATAGTTTTTCATAGCAGATGCTATTTGTTCAAATTTAGACATGGATTGATTTTGATAGTATTGATATATAGGAGTGTAATCTACTACATAAGGTGCTGACAGTGGACTTGCAGGATTATTTGGTTCAAGTATTGCATAAAATGTTATGCTCGGAGTTGGTGAAGGTGAAGGATTTACAAATGTATAAGATTCATAGTTGGCATTTGAACAAAAATCTATGTTAGAAGCTGTGATGCTTGGACAAAAAATAGATATCGTAGTGCTATTAATCACACTAGCAGAACACCCCGCTTGACTAAAAGCACTTTCTATAGGCTGGGATACGTTTAAATTTTGGCTTACCACGTAGCTAAAGCTAATACCACCATTTGTATAACTTATATTACAAGGAAGGACTGTGGCAGGACATGTTGTATATCCACCACAGCTTTGTTCAGCTTGTGCTATGTCCATATAAACGTTTAGAAGGGCGTTTTTTAGGTTTATAGCTTTTATTTGAGACTTTGCTATATCAGTACTTCTATTAAAAGCTGGAATAAGGTAGTAAATACCTGTAAGCACAGAAGACAAAATAGATAAAGCCAATAGTATTTC
>CAZTLC010000112.1:0-3662 GCA_964614295.1 uncultured Aquificaceae bacterium
CTGTGCAAACTGAGTATCCATTTTCTTCTTGTCCATCCGTAAATACAAGCTTAGGACCAGTGGCTATAACAAGATAATCATATTCCAATACTTTTCCGCTTTTTAAGATGACTTTGTTAGCATCTGGATCTATCTTTTCTGCATCTTCGTTTATAAAATCTATATTTTTTCTTTTTAATACAGGTTGGAGAGGTGTTGATATATCTCCAAATTTACGCCATCCTATAGCCAAATGAGGAAAAGCTGGTGTAAAACCAAAATACGGTCTTCCAGAAACTACTTTGATATCAAGATTAGCATCCAATTTCCTTAGGTTGTAAGCGGTAGAGACACCACCTACGCCACCACCTATTATAACTACTCTCTTTGCCATAATACCTCCTAAAGTTAGATAATACTTAATTATAATATAATTACATATATATAATGGTATAAATATATCTTATGGCTAAATAAGAAGCACTTATAGATAAAATACCCATAAAAATATAAAAAATTACTTACCCATACTTAGATACACGGTTAAATATGACGATAAGTATAGCCAATACAATAATCACCACAGTGGGTGTAAGAATAAATATAAACTTATCGTGAGCGTTTAATTTTTTTCCCATATAAACCACTCCTCTGTTTTAGGATTTTAGTAATATAAAACTCAATTAAAAATTTGACAATGATTATATAGCCTTTTGCTTTTTAAATTTCTTAAGGAGTATCTTTATATCTAAGACCAATGCAGAAGCCACAAAGATTGAAGACAGGGTACCCACTACTACACCTATTAGAAAAGCAAAAGATATATCAGAAAGCACAGTACCGCCAAACAAATAAAGCCCCAAAGAAGATAAAAACACCGTAGATGATGTCATTATAGTCCTTACTATGTTTTGATTCACAGATAAATTTATAATTTCTCCCAAATCCATACCTTTTCTTAGTTTTAGATTTTCCCTTATCCTATCAAATACAACCACCGTATCCGTTATAGAATAGCCAGCCACCACCAATATTGATGCCAAAACATCTAAGCTTACTTCCTTGTAGGTCCAAGAATAAGCTCCTACTACTATAAAAACGTCGTGAGCAAGAGCCAAGATACCCCCAAGGGCAAACAAAAACTCATATCTAAAAGATAGGTATATCAATATACCAGCCAACGCTGTAAGGATAGCCCATACAGCTTTTTTCCTAAGCTCTCCACTTACCACAGAGCCTATATCTTCTCTTTGTAAAAGCTCAAAACTGCCTATACTACTGAGTGCTTTTTGGACAAGGCTTGGCTCTTCACCCACCCTTATCTTTACAATGATATCACCTGTGTTTGTCCGTTGGACTACCGCATCTTTTATATTTACCTTGTAAAGGGCGCTGTCCACCTCTTTCACATCCACAGGTTTTTGAAAGCGCACTTCTAGCATAGTCCCGCCAGTAAAATCAAGCCCAAGGTTTAACCCTCTGGTATACAAACTAAAAGCTGAAAGTACGATAAGCAACAAAGATATCACATAGGAGTAATACCTGTACTTTATAAAGTGTATATATTTGATACGCATACTCCTATAGTATATCATGAATTGATTTTTTAAGTCCTATAGGCTTGAAAAAAAGGCTTGATATGTATAGTTAAAGCGATTTTGATTTGTGATATAATTATAACTTTAGACAGCGCTTGCCGTATAGCGCTATACAAATAGCGGTGGCCATTTTTGGCTTTTAAGGAGAGGATATGGCTATAACCGTTAGGATACCTACACCTTTAAGAAGGTTGGCCAATGGCCAAGGAGAGGTAACCGTAGAAGCTAAAAACATAAAGGAGCTAATAGAAGCTTTAGAAACAGCTTATCCAGGCTTTAAAGAGAGGCTTATGGATGAGAATGGAGAGTTAAGAAGATTTGTAAACTTATATTTAAATGATGAAGACATAAGGTTTTTAAAAGGTATAGATACAGAGTTAAAAGATGGCGATACTATCTCTATAGTTCCAGCGATAGCAGGTGGTTTTTAACATCTTCTAAACTTCTTATAGGAATAAAGCTTGTCTTTTGAAACCACCTACGCTGTCTTGAGGCGTATTCTTTTGTATTTTTTATGATGTTTTTAACAGCTTCTTCAAGGGTGATTTTGCCTTTTATGTAAGGTATCATCTCCTTGTATCCTATAGCCTGGGAAGAAGTCATAGCGTTTTCATAACCAAGACAAAGAAGGTTTATACACTCTACTTCTAAACCCTGTTCTATCATATATATAGTTCTCTTTTCTATATTTTTACTAAGCTCTTCTTGAGTAAGGTTTGTATAAAAGCCCAATACGGAAAGCTTTGGACTTTTCCACTGGTGAAAACTAGAAAATGCCCTTCCAGTGTTGATAAAGACTTCTAAAGCTCTTATTATGCGCCTTTTATCACGGCTACCTATTTTCTGGGCGTAGGTTTTATCTATGGTTTTTAGCTTTTGATATAAAAAATCAAGGCCTTTTTTGTTTGCTATATCTTCAAGTTTTTTCCTCAATGTAAAATCTGGTTCTGAGGTTTGGGGGATTCCATATAAAAGCGCCTGTATATAAAGATAGGTGCCCCCTACTACTATTGGAATTTTATCAGATGCTTTTATCTCGTTTATTAGTTTTAAGGCTCTTTCTACATACATGTATGTATCAAAGTATTCGTTTGGAAGCACTATGTCTATCATGTGGTATCTTATCTCTCTTCTTTTTTCAAAACTTGGTTTTGCAGTGCCTATATTCATAAACTTATAAACTGACATAGAATCAGCACTTATAATCTCGGTGTTTAAGAGTTTTGCAAGCTCATGAGCTATTTCGGTTTTCCCAGAGGCGGTAGGCCCCCCTATCAAAATAACATCTATATCCTTTAAAAGCATAATTTAAAAAGCCTTTTGTCCTCTCCTATGCTTGTGATGATAAGTTTTTTCGTGCATTCCAAACCCTTTGGCCATTCTACAAAGCTTATGGTTTCTTGCTGTCTTTCTTTGATATAATCTATAAAAGGTTTTGGGTCATCTATCCTATAAAAGTCCCCGTGCAATACAGTAAAATCTTGTAGCTGATACTCATTTATTATAGAAAACGTAGGGCTTGATACATTGTTAAAGCCGTAAGCTTTTAAAAAAGCTTTTACAAATGTGGTTTTCCCAGCTCCTAGCTCCCCTTCTAAACATACTATATCAGATATCTTTATATAATCTTTCACAAGATTTACAAAATCATCAAGCTCATCAAAGGATACAGCTTCTATTACATAATCTTTATACATCTGATATTGATTATATCAAAGGTTTGTTGATATCAATATGAAAATTATCATTGTATTTGAGCTTTTAGTATGATAGGATAATAGTGCGAGGTGGAGCAGCTTGGTAGCTCGTCGGGCTCATAACCCGAAGGTCGAAGGTTCAAATCCTTCCCTCGCAACTTAACCTTCTATGACTCTTTAATCTTCTTATAGAAAAACAACCCTTCTACTTTTAAAGTTTCAAAAAATTGTGTGTGTATGCGGTTTAGCACCTCTGTCATAGAAACTACGAAATATCCACCCATCTTAAGTGTAGAGTTTATATTTTTTATGGCTCTTAGCTTTGAATCGTCGTTGAAATATATGAGGGCGTTTCTACAAAATGCCACATCAAACATATCTCTGTAAA
>CAZTLC010000113.1:0-3640 GCA_964614295.1 uncultured Aquificaceae bacterium
TATTCATATCTAAAAGCTTCTTGATAACTTCTTTAGCTTCTTCTCTTACCGTATCTTTAAAAGCTATGACACCAAGGATTTTTTTACCCTTTGCAAGATATAGAACCGTTTTACCTTCGTTGTGTTTGACCTTCACTAAATCCTTTATATGCTTTGGCGCAGATATTTTATGATTAGCTATATATCTTGATGAGCCAAGCTTATACTCTTCGTTGTTTAGCTTTGCTGATATGCCTAGTCCTATATCATAATCTGAATCTTCTCTTTCATATAGCTCAATGTTTCTCTCTTTTGCCATGTTTACTATTGCATCAGCTATAGGGTGCTTTAGCCTTTGTTCTAAGGAAGCAGCTATTCTTAAAAGCTCTTCTTCCATTAGGCTATCTTCTAAAGGTATCAAATCTGTGATAATGGGTTCTCCTTTTGTGATGGTGCCGGTTTTATCTATTACGAGATACTCTATTTTTGAAAGCTCTTCCAAAGATCTTCCACCCTTTATAAGTACTCCGTGGTTTGAGGCTTTTGAGATAGAAGAAGCTACAGCTATTGGTATAGATACTCTTAAATTTGTATTGTAGTCTATAGTTAAGATACTAGAAGTTTTTGCTAAATTTCTTGTAAGGATTTGGTTTGCTAAACCAATTGCTAAAATTGGTAGCACTGTGACATCTGCTAACTTGTTGAATCTATCGTATATAGCGGGTTTTTGTTCCATATAGGACTCTACCATATAGGCGATTTTTGATATGATGGTGTCGGCTCCCTTTTGCTCCACTCTTATATAAATCTTTCCATCCACAACATTTGTACCGGCAAAGACTTTTGAACCTTCCTCTTTTAAAACTGGCTTGTCTTCTCCGGTCAGCACAGACTCGTTGATAACCGCCCTACCCTCAGCCACAACGCCGTCCACTGGTATTCTGCCACCGGCGTAAACAACTACTGTATCTCCTATAGATATTTCTTCTATGGGAACTTCTATCTTTGTGCCGTCTTTTTCTATATAAGCAGTTTCTCCATCTACATTTAATAGGTCTTCTATGGAGGCTTTGGCTTTTTGATTTAGCTTATCTTCAAGGTAATCTCCAAGTCCTATGAAGAGGTTCATAATATTTGCAGACAGCAGCATGTTTCTTTGAATGGTGATACCAAGGGCTAATGAATCTAAAAGCTGATAAGACAATCTACCTTTTAAAAGGTTTTTCAATGCGCTTTTAAAAGATGGTATAGAGCCAAATATGGCTATAGCTTTAACAATCGGGTTTGGCACTATTGGTGCTAAAGAAAAAATCCCTCCCATCGCCCCCAACAACATCCTTAACTTGGAAGGCTCTTCATCTTTTGGTTTTTCTTTGGTTTTATAGGATTTTAATATACCTAATATGATATCAATAGGAGTATTGTTTATAAGCTCTAAGAACTCTTCTATATATATTTTGTTTGGGTCATAAGATATTGATACGCTTCCTGTGGTTTTGTTTAGCTTTGCATCTAAAACGCCTTCTTGAGATTTTATAAACTCCTCTATAGTCTCCTTGGATACGTCAAGATACTTTAGATAAAAGGAGTTTATCCTTATCCTGCCGTAAGTCTTATGTTTTACGACAAGCGTTTTCATGATTGTTGTTCTTGAGGTGGTTGTAGAGTTTTTTGGTTGAGCCTATTCATAAGCTCGTTTATCTCTTCTTGAACTCTCATGAGCTCTTGATGTTCTGATATTTTATGTATCATATAAAAACCAAATACCCCGGCAAACATACCAAGTCCGAAAGATGTGTACTTACTGCAAACCATATCACCTAATTTTGACCACATATCTATTCCTCCTTATAAAGACGATTTTAATTTTTCTAAAAGCTCTTGTTGCTTTTGTAAAAGTGTTATCTTTAGCTCTATCTCTTTTTTTAGCTCTGATTTGGCTTCATGCACTATATCTTCTACCACTTCTTTCTTGGCTTCTAAAGAGGCGTTCAGCCATTGACCAAAGCTGATACCTTCTTTTGTTACACCCACCAACACTGGTTTAAACTCTTCCAAGGCTTTACCAAGCACGTAGATAATCGCTACGGTGCCAAGCCCCCAGGTGAAATACCTTCTTGAAAAGCATCCGATAAGATTTTCAAACATATATTACCTCCTATAAAAGTTTTATCACAAGTTTGTTGAACAACCAGTTTACCCATATAAATCTTATAGCCCCTATCCTAACACCGTAATCTATGGTATATAAGAAAAGCTTCAAAACATCTGATTTTATAGTTCTAGATATAAAAGGATGAAGGTCTGTTATACAAACAGTTTCACCAAGGGGTTTTATCTCTTGCTTTTCTAAAAACTCTTGAAATTCATCATAAGATAATATGTCTTCAGATTCTATCTTCAAGCTTTTAGTATGATAATTTACTATTACATTCTCCTCACCAAAAAGCTCTTTTAATACTTTTACAAAAGCTTCGTTGTAAACTATATCACCTTTTATCCTTATTCTATGATGTGAAAATGAAATATCTTGTATTTTCATACAAAATAAGATATTGTTCCTAATCCCATCCTATCTAAAACGATATCTTTAGCAACGTTAAAAGCAATACCCTCCAGTCCCCCTCCTACATTTAACATCAGCTGGAAGGCAAATAAAAGATTTATATCATCACCTTTTAGCTTTATCTTAAAACCGTTTCGTTTCAATGTTTCTTTTATCAAATTCAAAGTGTCTTTTTCATTGCAGCAGCTAATGAGTATGCTGTTGGTGTAGGGCTTTGATATTATCGTTTCGTTTTTAAGCTTTTCTTTTAAAAGCTTATAAACTATCTCCTGATAGACTTTGTTGACCTTTAACCTTATCCTGCCCTCTTTTGCGCTTACTATCTCAACTTCTTTCATACCTTATATCTTAACTGTCCTTTGTTAAGATTCCGTTAATTTTTTTTATTTTGTGAGATGATATATATCAATTGCTTATAAAAGCCCAGATACTTTTACGCTCTTTTCTGGCAAGATTTTTTATGTAATAAAGCATCTTTTTATAACCTTCATAACCTTTAGTGGCTATGAGTGTTTGTTTAAACTGCTCATAACCAGATACTTTAAGTAAAGATGTGGGAGTGTAGAGGTTTTTTGAAGATGGTATATAAGAGCTATCTTTTTTACTTTTCTTAATATGCTTTTCTAGCCATTTTTTATTCACATACTCACCTTTTAATCCAGCCTCTCTTCTTAAAAGCGTATAATTGTTGCAATATCCTTTGTTAAAAGCCATTTTTACATCTGGTTTTATAGCTTTTACTGGACTAAAATTTGGTTTATCAGTCCATATATCTGAAATAACTGGTGTAGTTTGATCAAATATAGACATAGGTGGGATTCCTAATATTTCTTCTATTGTCTTTACTATACTTATCTGGGAATAATGTCTGGTGGATATATAACCAGATTTTACCCAAGGACTTATCACTACTGCAAATGTTCTGTGGGCATCTATGTGGTCAGCTCCAGATTGGGCATCATCTTCAGTGATAAAGATTGCCATATGTTTCCAATAAGGTGTGTGAGAAAGATATTCTATTATCTTAGCAGTGGCATAATCGTTGTTAGCTACATAGTAATTTGGTGTATAGTAGCAAGGGTTAAACCCAGCCGT
>CAZTLC010000114.1:0-3576 GCA_964614295.1 uncultured Aquificaceae bacterium
CTAGCAATAAAGAGCTATTTAGAGGATATTTTTAGTTTTTATCACCATCTTACCTTTTTCTACTGTTAGTATCTTGTTTTTGGAGAGCTTTATGGATTTTTTGTTTTCTAAGAGTTTTAAGATAAGTTCTGTTTTTTGGAAGGTTTTTGTGTGAAATATTTTTCTTACTATGCGCCGTTGGATAGCTTTGGGTTGTTGTTTTAGGCTTTTAATATCAAAAATATCTATGGTGTTTATGATATTATCTGTATGAGATTCTAAGAATGCTTCTTCTTCTTGAAGTATCAAAGACTCTTGGAATGCCGTGTGAAGGAGGTTTGGGTTTATGGTTTTTAAAAGAGGGATTACCTTGTGTCTTATGAGGTTTCTTGAGATGGTTTCATCGTAGTTGGTGTAATCCTCTTTCCAATTTAAACCTTGTTCTTTGGCAAAGGTTCTTATCTCATCTTTTGTGGTGGTGATAAGGGGTCTTATTATATTGTTTTGAAAAGCCTTAAAACCAGAAAGCCCTTTTAAACCTCCTCCTCTTACAAACCAAAGAAGCATCGTCTCCACCAAGTCATCAAGATGATGAGCTGTGGCTATCTTGTTAAAATTTTTCTCTTTGGCGATTTTTTGTAAAAACTCGTATCTTTTTTTACGGGCATTTTCTTCTTTATTTCCTTTTAAAGATTTTATATCTGCACTTCCAACATATATAGGTAAGTTTAAGGATTTCGCAAACTCTACGCAAAAAGCCTCATCTTCATCAGAGTCTTCTCTTAAGCGGTGGTTAAAATGTGAAAGCTCTATCTCTATACCAAACACGTCTTTTAACCTGTAAAGAAGATAAGAAAGCACCACCGAATCAACCCCACCAGAAAAGGCAACCAGTATCCTATCCCCTTTCTCTATAAGATTGAAAAGATTGTTTGCTTCAAAAATCTTTCTCGCTAAGTTCATGTAAAACTATCTTTTATACACTCTTTCGCCAAATATGTATGTGCCTATCCTAACGATGGTAGCCCCCTCTTCTATAGCCACTTCAAAATCGCTTGACATACCCATAGATAGTTCTTGTAAGCTTATACCAAAAGTCTTCTCTAAATCTTCTTTTAGTTTTTTTAGCTTTTGAAAAAAAGGACGAGTTTTTTCTCTATCTTCAAAAAAAGGTGGTATACACATAAGCCCCATCAAGCGAAGATGCGGTTTTGACAACACATAATCGGTTAAATCTTTTAAATCGTCCTCTTTTACACCAGATTTAGAACTTTCATCTCCCACATTTACTTCAATAAGAATATCCATATTTTCCATTCGCTTTGATATCTCATCTACGAGGGCTTTTCTATCCACTGAGTGTATGAGTTTTACTTTATCCTTTAGATACTTTACCTTGTTGGTCTGCAAAGTGCCTATGAAATGCCATTCTATATCATACTCTTTCAACGCTTCATACTTTTTCAAAAACTCTTGGACTTTGTTTTCTCCAAAAAGCCTAAGACCATACTGATAAGCCTCTTTTATAATCTCAGGAGGTACTGTTTTTGTAACCCCCAAAAGCCTTACCTCTTCTTTCTTCCTACCTGCTCTCATACAAGCTTTTTCTATCCTTTCATACACATCTTCAATCCGCTCTTTTATCATAAATACATTATACACTGTATAATAAAGCTCAAAGGTTATAATATAATTATGAAAGACTTGAGGCTAAAAGTTTTAAAAAACCAAAGGGTAGGCAAACATACTTACCTTATGATACTTGAGTTAAATGAAGATATTGATATAAAACCAGGGCATTTTGTAATGATAAAACCAAACGATACCTTTGACCCTCTAAACAGAAGGGCTTTTGCTATAGCTGATGTTGAGGATGGTATTTATATATATTACGATGTGATAGGGAAAGGGACTTATATCATGAGCAACCTAAAAGAGGGTGATTTTGTAGATACATTGATGCCTCTTGGGAATGGATTTTTTGAAGAAAGGTCTGATAAGTTAAATGTGGTATTGGCAGGGGGTATTGGTATATCTGGGGTTAGTTTGTTTTGTAAGCTTTTAAAAGCCAAAAACTTAAATTTTAAAGTATATTACGGAGCTAGGTCAAAAGAGCATCTTGTGATGCTTGATTGGTTTTCAAAATACGATATACCCATAGAAGTCTATACCGATGACGGAAGCTTTGGTAAAAAAGGTTTTGTAACAGATGCTTTAAAAGATATAGAAGATGCCTCTGTTTATGCTTGCGGGCCTACTCCCATGCTAAAGAATGTGCAAAAAATATCAAAGGAAAAGGGTTTTGAGAGCTATCTTTCTTTGGAAAATCCTATGGCTTGTGGATACGGAGTATGTCTTGGATGCGTAGTCAAATCAAAAGAAGGGTATGTGAGAACCTGTGTGGAAGGACCTGTTTTTAAAAGTGATGAAATAATGCTTTAAGGAGATGGATATGATGTTTAATTACTATATGCCTGTGGATATACACTTTGGATATGGTACCCTTTCAAAGGTTGGTGAGATAGCAAGAAGATTTGGTTTTAAAGGTCTTATTGTAACAGGTAGGTCTTCCAAAAAGCATGGATACCTGGACAAAGTTATATCAAACCTCATACTAAACAATATTACAGATGTTATCATATACGATGAGATAGAACCAAATCCTACAGATATAAGCGTAAACAAAGGAGCGAGGATAGCCTCTGAAAACAAGGTGGATTTTATAATAGGCCTTGGTGGTGGTTCTATACTTGATGCCGCCAAAGCTATAGCGATAGTCTCTTCCAACGAAGGCTTTGCGTGGGAGTATGTGTTTTATCCAGAAGGGCCAAAGTCCATTCCATATTATACGAGGCCCGTGATAGCGATACCCACCACCGCTGGCACAGGCTCCGAAGTAAACAAATACTCTGTGATATCAAACCCCAACAGAAAAGAAAAATTGGCTATAGCTCACTCCTTAAACTATCCAAAGGTAGCAATAGTAGACCCAGAGCTTACCATGAGTATGGATAAAGACCTCACTGCCACCACAGGAATAGATGCTTTTTATCATGCTTTAGAGTCTTACACCAACAGGTTAAACAATAGGATTGCTGAAGATTTGGGGGCTTTGGCAATAAAGCTAATACTAAAATGGCTTGAAATAGCCTACAACGATGGTGCTAACAAAGAAGCAAGAGAAAATATGAGTTATGCTGCTATGCTTGCAGGCATCGCCATAGACCAAAAAAGGGCTGGTCTTATACATGCTATGGAACATCCTATATCTGGAAGATACCATCAAGTAGCTCATGCAAAGGGTTTATCTGCACTTGGATATTACGTAACACTTTACAACATAAAAAGGGCTCCTGAAAAGTATAGAAAGCTTGCCATAGAGATAGGTTTAAAAGATGAATACGAGCTTCTTGAAAGATTAAAAACCCTTAGTAAAAATATCAATCTACCCCTTAGCTTAAAAGACTTAAACATAGGAGACGACCAAGATTTACCATCCATTTTAGCAGAAGATGTATATTTTACTGGTAGAAACGCTTTTAATATAAACCCAGCCCAGATTACAGAAAAAGAAGTAGAACTTATATACAAAGCTTC
>CAZTLC010000115.1:0-1089 GCA_964614295.1 uncultured Aquificaceae bacterium
TATGATATAATATCTACATGAAAAAGATTATAGCAGCCAATTGGAAAATGCATAAAACCTATGAAGAAGCTATTTCTTACATAAAAGATATAAAAGAAAAACATATAGATTTTGACAAAAAAGACGTGTTGATATATCCGCCATTCTTGTATTTGTGTGAAGTTTCTAAGCTTTTAGAAGAAACGAAGATAAAAGTAGGGGCTCAAAATGTATATTTTGAGAAAAAAGGGGCTTTTACTGGCGAGATATCACCAGTTATGATAAAATCCTGCAAAGCTGAGTATGTATTGATAGGGCATTCTGAAAGAAGGCATATATTTAAAGAGTCTGATGAGCTTATAAGGAAAAAGGTTATCTCCTCTTTGGAAGAAGGACTGAAGGTGATGCTATGTGTAGGAGAGACATTGGAAGAAAGAGAGTCTCAGCTTACTTTCAATGTTATAGAATCTCAAATAAAGCTTGCTTTAGCAGGACTAGAGGATTATGCCGATAGCTTAGAGATAGCTTATGAGCCAGTATGGGCGATAGGCACAGGCAAATCCGCAAACCCAGAAGATGCTTCTAGTGTCCACGCTTTTATAAAGAATATCATAAAAGATTTGTTTAAAAAAGATATAGATATAAGGGTGCTATACGGCGGAAGTGTAAACCCCGCCAATGCAAAAGTATTTCTAAACGCTCCAAATATAGATGGTCTTTTGGTAGGAGGAGCTAGTCTTGAAACAGAAACCTTTCTAGAGATAATAAACGCTATTTAAACTTTTTCAAACGCCAAAAGCCCCACCATACCAAATACAAACTTCTTCCTTGTTAAAAGCCTAAAACCAAAAGATTCACAGAGGATTTTTATCTCTTCTGTGGATAGACTATTTTCTAAAGAGTGTATAAAAAAATCCCAATTTTTATTGCCAAATATTAAAACACCCATTGGTCTTAAAAAGGTTTTTGAAATGTGTGCAAAAAAATCCATACCGATAAATTTCGTAGTATCAAGGATTATCAACCTTCCTTTCTCTTTCAAAACTCTATTTATCTCCTTTAGCATGTTGTCTTTGTTTATAATGTGTCTAAAAACCAAAGACATTGATA
>CAZTLC010000115.1:1189-3575 GCA_964614295.1 uncultured Aquificaceae bacterium
AAGAGTTTCCAAATTCATACAAATATGATATCATATTATTTATGATAAAGATAAAAGGTATAACACTACCTGTGGTAAGCCTTATGCTCTCTTTACAGGATAGCACAAAGGAAGAGCTTATAAATGAGTTAAAAGAAAAGATAAACTCAAACATATTTTCAAACAGCTATTTTCTTATAGAAACAGATGACACCATAGATAAAAAAACGTTAAAGCAGATAGAGGAACTTTTGGAAGAAAAAGATGTTAAAAGCATAAAAACTATGGATGCTCAAAGTGTAAGCACCAAAAAATCTACAAACGTATCTAGGCTTTTAATAGTAAACAAAAATTTACGCTCAGGGCAATCCATTGAACACAACGGTGATGTTTTGATATTAGGAGACGTAAACGAGGGAGCCAGCGTAGTAGCTGCTGGAAACATAATAGTTATGGGTACCTTAAGGGGATACGCCCATGCCGGTGCTATAGGGGATGATAATTCTGTGGTGGTGGCAAAGAAGATGATACCTCAACAGCTAAGGATTGGACATTATATAGCTATAAGAGGAGAAAACGAAGAAGAACCAAAAGAAGCTGAAATAGCACGGATAATAGACAACAACATAATATTGGAACCAGTAGGAGGTCAAAGATGAGCGATGTAAAGGTTATTGTAATAACCTCTGGAAAAGGTGGTGTTGGTAAAACCACGATGACCGCCAATATAAGCACAGCTCTTGCTAAGCTTGGAAAAACAGTTTTAGTAATAGATGCTGACATAGGCCTTAGAAACTTGGATATGATATTGGGGCTTGAAAACCGAATAGTTTATGATGTGCTTGATGCAATAGAGCAAAGAGTAAGCCCTGAGAAAGCCCTTGTAAAGGACAAAAGAGGCCTTCCCTTATGGCTTTTGCCAGCAAATCAAACAAAAAATAAAGATGCTATAGACCCCATAAAATGGAACAAACTAATAGAAGATTTTAAAAAATCAGAGAAGTTTAACTACATAATAATAGACTCTCCAGCGGGTATTGAACAAGGGTTTAAAAATGCGGTAAGCCCAGCAGATAGTGCTATAGTGGTGGTAAATCCAGAGGTATCTTCTGTAAGGGATGCTGATAGGGCAATAGGACTTATGGAGAGTATGGGGAAAGGTGATTACAAGGTGGTTATAAATCGTATAAGATGGCATCAGGTAAAAAAAGGTGAAATGCTTTCTATGGAAGATATAGAAGAGGTATTAAAAGTACCTATATTGGGTGTAGTTCCAGAAGAAGAGAAGCTGGTGGATTTTACCAATAGAGGGGAGCCCATAGTGCTTGATGAGTCTTATAATACCTCTAAAGCTATAATGGATATAGCAAGAAGGATTACGGGTGAAAACGTACCCCTTAACCTCTACGACAAAGAAAAGGGTTTTTTGGCAAGGCTCTTTGGGAGGTAAAAAATGGGCATCTTAGACATATTTTTTAGAAATAAGAGCAAAGACGTTGCAAAACAACGCCTTACAATGGTATTAGCTTATGAAAGGAAAGGTTTGGCACCAAACTTTATAGAATCTCTAAGAGATGACCTTATAGCGGTTTTTTCAAAGTATTACCAGTTTGATGTAAACAACATAGAAGTAGAACTTAAGAAAGAGAATTCCGCAGAAGAACTATGGATAAGCATACCTTTCAAACAATAAACATAGAATCGGCCAAAAAAAATGTTATTATATTAGTATGATTTGCCTAACTCACTTAGAAGTTTGCCCTTATTGTTATCACGTAGCTTTGAAAGTGTGCGAGTTTGATGAGCCTTATTCAAGGGTAGAGGCTATATGTCTTTGTTGTGGTTATACAATAGCAGACAAAATACCAAAACATTATGATTTAAGTTTTAAAAATATTTTAGAGCTTTTAAGCAGAAAACAAATAGGCGCTGTGTGTGTGGATAACGACTGTGGCTCTACAAATATCATAAAGCTTATCGATGAGGGAAACTATAAAGAGTTTAGATGTCTTGATTGTGGCGCTGAATGGAATAGTAAAGAGCTCCAATATGCCATTAAGAATGTTAAAAGAGTTTGGGAGTGTCTCCAAAGAGAGGAAGTTGAGGATTGTGTTAGGGCTAAAGAAGGAGAGTGCCCTATATGCAAAAACGATATAGGACATAAGAGAAATGGATATTTGGTGGAAATTTCTTGTAGCTTATGTGGGTTTCATAACATATACGAAGAAAAAATACCAAACTTTGATGTTTCTCAGATAGATTGTAAAGATTATCAAAAAGCAGAGATGCCAGGTTGATACTGTGGCTTATTTTGAAGACCCCGTCAAACCGCTTCAAAAGTATATAGACCTTTACGAAAAATATAAAGATGCTTCAAAAAGCATACAAAACTATAGGAATGAGTTCA
>CAZTLC010000116.1:0-3565 GCA_964614295.1 uncultured Aquificaceae bacterium
TATTTGAAGGGGTATTGACATTGTATAAGTCTATCATCGGCAACTATATATACTCATGTAAGTTCTTGCTATAGACTCATAAGAAAAGTATATTAGTATAATTCCTATTAGTTTATATACCGCTTGATGCCTTAGCTTCGTAACATATTTTGATACAAAACCAAAGCTAAACATGGTAATCATCGTACCAAAGCCAAAGCTAAACATTATAAGTATACCTTGTATTGGGCTTTTAGAAAGAGCAACCAAAAGCAAAAATCCATAAACCATAGGGCAAGGCAAAAGCCCATTAAAAACCCCTATCAAAAACGGCGCAAAGATATTTTTTGTATTTGCAAGTACGTTTATTATGTATATAATACCTTCGTACAATGGATTTAAAAAACCTATACTTCCTATCGCCCTACCGAATATAAGCTTTAGGCCTATAAAAGCCATCAACACGCCCACAAGTATGGAGAATATTCCAGAAACATATTTTATGTTGTTTATAAAAGCCCCAAACTTCATACTACCAAAACCCACCAAAAATCCAAGGAACACATACGATAACACCCTACCTAAGTTGTATAAAAAAAGATATACAATATTTTTTATGTTGTCTTTTTCACTTAATTTTGATACGCTTGCTGGAAAAACTCCACACATACCATAGCAGTGAATAAAAGATAAAAACCCAGAGATAAATATGAGGATATAGTTTGTCATATATCCTCTGTTTCCAACCTTTTTATGGCTGAAACAGGTATTCTATAAGTACCGTTCAATTTCACTATACGCTCTCCATCTTCTGTCCAAAACCTACCACATTGTATCATGCGATATACTGTCTTAGCACTACAGCCGAGCAACTCAGCCAACTCTTTGACTGTAAGGTATTTCTTCTTGGTATTCATAACCTGACCTCCTACTAACCATATATTATTAGTATAACCAAATATGGTTAGGAAGTCAAGCTATTAAAAACCAAGTTAAATCAATACCTTAGATACGGCCTTGTTTTTTGCCTTTACCAGCTTTCACCGGTTTGGACTTCTTTTCTTCCGCCTTGTCTTCAGCGATATCGGGGATTACTTTCAAAAGCTTAGGCTTCATCTCTTCTACGTATTCCTTCATATTCCTTATGCGGTAATGGATAGAAGAGAAGTCTGGTACCTCTATGCCCTTGGGCACTATCTCTTTTGCTTTTTTCTCCAAGTCTCTCAAAGACCAGCCGTACTTTTCCCTTAAGGCTATCAAAAACAGCACCAACCTATCATCGTATTTTTTTGGTCTACCGGGCCTTTTACTTTTCTTCGCCGTTGTATTCGGCAAGTAATCCTCAAGCTTAGCCAAGTGTTGCTCTAACTCTTTTTTTGTCATCATACTTATTATTATAACACATCTTAACCTTTTAAAGCCAAGAATATGCCCTTTGGTATGAGAAACTTATCTATGGTAAATATATCCTTAAACAAATCTGCATCTCCACCTGTTATAATCACATCTACACCCTCTTCCCTTCTTATAATTTCTATAGTGCTTAAAAGCTCTTTTAGAATACCTAAGGCTATAGCTTCTTCTGTATTTGATGGTTTTTTATGTAAAAGCCTTGAAACATCCTCAAAGTTTTCATGTAAACTTGGCAAATGTGGTATATTTGCATGCAATATCTCTTTTCTCTGACCTATACCTGGTGTGATATATCCATACTCTATCTTCCTATCTTTTACAACATCATAGGTAATGGCACTTCCCATGCTCACTACAAGGATATCTTTTGAGTATAGAATAGACGCTGTGTAAGAATTTATAAGCCTATCTATACCATATCCTTCGTATGGGCTTTTAAAGTCTGTGAGCTTTTCAAATAAAGAAATATCTATCTTGTTGAGTTTATGCACTATGATAAAATCTTCAAAATGTTTATTGGTGCATATAGTGTATATATCTTCTTGAGAGTTTTCAATATAATATTCTAAAGTTTGCCTTTTTAGAGATATATCAAAGATAGTCTCTATGTTATCTACAGATTTGACCTCGTAGTATTTTGCTCTGGTATTTCCAATATCTAGTATTTTCAAGGTTCTAAAGAGTAATTTGGAGCTTCCTTGGTTATCATCACATCATGGACATGAGATTCTCTATAGCCTGCTTGGGTTATCTTTATAAACCTAGTATTTTCTTGAAGAGCTTTGATATTTGGGCTACCCGTATATCCCATACCGGATTTAAGACCACCTACTAGCTGATAAAGCACATCTATGACGCTACCTTTATACGGTACTCTTCCTTCTATACCTTCTGGCACAAACTTCTCTAAATTCTCTTGGGAGTATCTATCCGCTGACCTTCTTGACATCATAGCCCCTAAAGAACCCATACCTCTATATACCTTATAAGCTCTACCCTGATAAAATATATGTTCTCCCGGCGCTTCATCAGTACCTGCCAATAGATTTCCAAGCATTACAGAGCTAGCCCCCGCCGCAATAGCTTTAACTATATCCCCAGAGTGCCTTATACCACCATCTGCTATTATTGGTACATCGTATTTTTTGGCTACTTCATAGCAATAAGCTACAGCACTAAGCTGTGGTACCCCCACACCGCTTACTATCCTCGTGGTGCATATAGAACCAGGGCCTATGCCTACTTTTACAGCATCAGCACCGGCTTTTACAAGGTCTTCTACAGCCTTTGGAGTAGCTATATTACCACCTATCACCTGTAAATCTGGATATTTAGATTTTACTTGCTCTATCACTTCTAACACCCTTTTAGAATGCCCATGGGCTGTATCTACAGCTATCACATCAACTCCAGCATCTACTAAAAGCTCCAAACGATGCATGGTATCAGGACCAGTGCCTATAGCAGCACCTACCATAAGCCTTCCATACTTATCCTTAACTGCCTCTGGATATTGGATGCGCTTCATTATATCCTTTATGGTGATAAGACCCTTTACCTTGCCTTCATCATCCACTATTGGGAGTTTTTCTATCCTATGCTCTCTCAATATCTCTGTGGCATCTTCTAAAGATATGCCTTCTTTTGCAGTGATTAGTTGCTTTGATGTCATAAACATAGAAACTGGTTTTGAAAGGTCATAAGCTTTTATAAACCTCAAATCTCTATTGGTAAGGATACCTATAAGCCTATCTTCGTCATCTACCACTGGAAGGCCTGAGATTTTATATTTGTCCATAAGTTTTTTAGCTTCTTGAACCGTATCCGTGCTTTTTATGGTGATGGGTTTTAGTATCATACCGCTTTCAGATTTTTTGACAAGCTCCACTTCCTTTGCCTGTTCTTCTGGGGTCATATTCCTATGTATGATACCTATACCACCCTTTCTTGCCATGGCTATAGCCATCTTATACTCTGTCACCGTATCCATAGCAGCGGATACTATTGGTATATTTAGTTTTATCTTCTTTGTAAGATAAGTGGATACATCGGCTTCATAAGGCAAGAAGTCCGCATAAGCTGGTTCCAACAATACATCATCAAAAGAATAATACTCTCTAAGATTATGCTCCAACATATTTTAATTATACTAAATTACTCCTCAAAAGACAAC
>CAZTLC010000117.1:0-3537 GCA_964614295.1 uncultured Aquificaceae bacterium
ATCTCATTATCATCAAAACACAGGGTTTACAATATCGCCGTTGGTGTTTCTGGTTTCGTATAGGAGTTTGCAGACGTTGTCTATGGGGTCTACACCCACCTCACCTATTATGGCGCCTTTTTTGACGTAATCACCTTTTGCTACAAAGGCTTTTCCTAAATATGTGTAAACATCCACCAAGTTTTGAGGCGTTTTGATGAGGACTATGTAATTGTAAGCTTTTAGGGTTTTACCAGAATATATAACCTGACCTGGGGTTACCGATTGCACCATTGAACCGCAATTTGTATAAAAATACACTTTGTTTCCCACATAGACAGGTTTAGCATCTACTGGATAGATGGAGTTCACCTTCGGTTTAGGAGATTTTGGTTTTTCTTTTGGAATTAAGTTTTGAAGGGGTTTTGTGAGTTCTGCAAGTCTATTGGGACCTGTGCTTCTTACTTCCACTTGAGCACAGCTTGTTATTAAAAGCCCCAAACCAAAAAATACCAAAAGCCTTTTTGCCATACTCATATTTTATCAGATTTTAATATGCTTATAAGCTTTTCCACGTTTTCTTTTTCTTGCTGTAGCCGTTCTTTTGTGGCTTTTGCCTTTTCTACTTCCTCTTGGGGAGCCTTTTCTATGAAATTTTTGTTTTCAAGCTTTGATGTGTATATAGAAAGCTGTTTTTCTACATCTTTTAACGTTTTTTCATAGTCTTTTAAAAGGGCCTCTCTATCAAAATCTTTTTCCGGTATGTATAGATTTATATCTTCAAAGGGAATGGAAAGCGTATTTTTATCGTTTTCTAACTCTTCTAAAGCTTCTAATTTACAAAGGCTTACTATGTGAGGTTTAAACTCTTCTAAAAACTCTTTTGATGTATTTGTTTCAAAAAACAGCACTGTCTTTGATTCTATCTTAAAGTCAGATTTTATCTTCCTTATAAAAGAAATTAGTTTTTTTAGCCTTTCTATGGTTTCATAGCTTTTAATATCCAAAGAGTCTTTATCAAAGCTTGGAAACTCTTTTAAAGAGATATCTACATCGTTGAAGATGGTATTAGAATGAATATAGCTTGTAATAAATGGCATGAAAGGATGCAAAAGTCTTAGGGCTTTGGATAAAACGGTGTTTAAAACGGAAAGAGCGGTCAGTTTTCTTTTTTGGATTCTTTGATTTTCTTGTTCTAGTTTTTCCTTTTCTTCTTCTGGCATATCTTCTTTTATCTCTATGGGTTTTTGGTATATGCGAAGCTTTGAAAACTCTATATACCAATCGCAAAACTCATTCCAGAAGAAGTTGTATATACTCTGGGCAGCGTGGCTAAATTGATAATTTTCAAGATACTCAGTCACTTGGCCTATTGTAAGGTTCAAAGCGGTGATTATCCAATAATCTTCTTTTTCATACATATCAGCATATATGATATCTGTGAGGAAGTTTTCAGGGGTGTTTGATATTACAAACTTTGCTGCGTTCCAAATCTTGTTGGCAAAAAACTTACTTGCTTCAAACTTCTGTTCTGAAAGCTTTATATCCCTTAGGGCTGAACTAAGAGAGGCAAGGGTAAATCTAAGACTATCCGCTCCGTATTTTTCTATAACATCTATGGGGTCTATGACATTTCCTTTGGTCTTTGACATCTTTTGGCCTTTCTCATCTCTTATAAGAGCGTGTATATACACATCTTTAAAGGGTTCTTTACCGTTTAACATCTCGCTCATCATTATCATGCGAGCAACCCAGAAAAACAATATATCAAAGGCGGTCACCAAAAGGCTGTTGGGATAACAAGCTTCTAAATCATGGTTTTGTTCTGGCCAAGAGAATACTCCAAAAGGCCATAAAGCTGATGAAAACCACGTATCCAATACATCTTCTACCTGTTTTATATTTGTAGAACCACAATGTTTACATTTTAATAAAAGCTCAAAACCTTTTATATCTTTATGATATTTATACAAATCTCTTCTGTTTGCCATGTATTGCCATATAGAAAACTCGTTTATACCTGTGGCATAGTATTTCTTATAGGCAAAGTGCTTATAAAAATCAAGGGTACTCATCTCTGGATGCACAAAGTTTTTACCATTTAATATAGTATCTATCTCTTTTGGAGTAAAAATCTTTTTTATCTTACCATCTGCAATTAGGTTAAATATGAGTTTATCTTGAACGTAGTTAAAATCCTCATCTGTATAAACAGATTCTTTTTTACAGTCCTCACACTCCCATACTGGTATCCTATGTCCCCACCATATTTGACGAGAAATACACCAATCTCTTATGTTTTCTATCCATTCGGTATAGTTTTTCTCCCAGTTTGGTGGTATAAATCTAGTTTTTTTGGCTTTTACTATATCTAAAAACTCATCTTTTTTGCTAGATACTTTCAAAAACCATTGGGTAGATACCATGGGCTCTATGGTAGTCTTACACCTATAACACTTTCCTACAGCGTGTATGTGCTCTTCTTCCTTTTCTAAAAGCCCAAGAGTTTTTAGTTCTTCCACTATCTTTGCTCTTGCCTCATATCTATCCAAGCCTTCAAAGGTACCTGCATTTTTAGTAAGTTTTGCAGATTCATCCATTATCTTTACAATGGGTAAGCTTTGTCTTAAACCAGCTTCATAATCGTTTGGGTCATGGGCTGGGGTTATTTTCACAGCACCAGTACCAAACTCCATGTCCACAAACTCATCAGCTACAACAGGTATTTCAAAGCCTATCTCGTTGCCATTTATATCGTATCTTATCCAGTTTACCAAAGGAAGTCTCAATTTTTTACCTATTAGATGCTTATATCTTTCATCGTTTGGATTTACAGCCACCGCCACATCTCCAAGCATCGTCTCAGGTCTTGTGGTGGCTACAAGTATGTATTCATCGCTATCCATCACTGGATATTTTATATAATACAATTTCCCTTTTTCTTCCTCATGCTCCACCTCTAAGTCTGAGAGAGCGGTTAGGTCTTTGGGGCACCAGTTTACGATGTAGGTATCTTTTTTGATAAGCCCTTCTTCGTATAGCCTTTTAAAGGCTTCTCTCACAGCCCTTGAAAATCCCTCATCCATCGTAAAACGCTCTCTTGACCAATCTACGGATGCTCCCAATCTCTTTATCTGATTTTTTATATTGTCCCTTGATTTATAAACCCATTGCCACACCCTTTTTAAAAATTCTTCCCTTCCTATTGAGAGTCTTGATATATTTTCTTTTGAAAGCTCTCTTTCCACCACAAATTGAGTAGCTATACCAGCATGGTCAAACCCAGGCACCCATACCACATCAAACCCTTGCATCCTTTTAAACCTTGCCATTATATCCTGAAGGGTGATATTCAAAGCATGCCCTATGTGAAGAGAGCCTGTAACATTGGGTGGTGGTATCACCATACTAAAAGCTTTTTTGGGGCTTTTAACAGCGTATATATGTGATTTAGTCCAATGCTCTAAAACCTCTTGCTCAATCTCTTTTGGTATATACTCTTTCATAAGCTATTATTTTATCAAAAGAACTATTCTAAGGTATATATTAAAATGTATA
>CAZTLC010000118.1:0-3528 GCA_964614295.1 uncultured Aquificaceae bacterium
GATAAAATCTTTTCTTTCAAAAATTTTCCTCATAAAAATCATTTTATACCATTTTTCTAAAAGCTTATAAAACAAAGGTATTAGATAATACTTACTTTTTTATTGCCTTTAAGTATCTGGCTTTTAGTATATTACAAACATACTAAAAAAACTTGACAAAATTATGCTTAAGTTTTATTATGATATTATATTAAAGTAGGAGGTAATTGTATGGCAGAAAAAGTATTGGGTATAGACCTTGGCACAACAAACTCTGTGGTAGCTGTAATGATAGGCGGAGAGCCTGTGGTAATAGCAAATCAAGAAGGTTCTAGGTTGACACCTTCTATAGTATCATACACAAAAGAAAAGGAAGTGTTGGTAGGGGACCCGGCCAAAAGAAGAGCAGTGCTAGACCCAGAGAACACCGTATATGAATCAAAGAGATTTATAGGTAGAAAGTACGACGAAGTCTTAGACGAAGCAAAAAGGGTATCCTACAAGGTAGTTCCGGATGACAAACAAGATGCAGCTTTTGAAATACCAAACATAGGAAGAAAAGTAAGGCCAGAAGAGATAGGAGCTCAAGTACTTAAAAAGCTAAAAGAAGCTGCGGAAGCTTACCTTGGCGAGAAAATCACAAAGGCAGTTATTACTGTGCCAGCTTATTTCAACGAACGTCAGCGCCAAGCTACAAAGGATGCAGGTGCTATAGCAGGTCTTGAAGTTCAAAGAATACTAAACGAACCAACGGCAGCAGCATTAGCATATGGACTTGATAAACAGTCAGATGTTAAGATTTTGGTATATGACTTTGGAGGAGGTACTTTTGATGTATCTATACTAGAAGGCGGAGATGGTGTTATAGAGGTAAAAGCCACAAACGGCGATACACACTTAGGTGGTGCCAACATAGATGAACGTATAATGGAGTGGCTCATCTCCGAGTTTAAGAAAGAAACCAACATAGATTTAAGAAGCGACAAAACAGCTTTACAACGCCTCAAAGAAGCTTCAGAACAAGCTAAAAAAGAACTATCCTTCAAAATGGAAACCGAGATAAACCTACCTTTCATTACCATAGACCCAGACACCAAACAGCCAGTCCACCTACAGAAGAAACTCACAAGAGCAAGATTGGAGGAGATGATAAAAGACCTTATAGATAGAACCATAGACATAGTAAAAAGAGCTCTTGAGGATGCTAAGCTCACGCCAAGAGATATAAATGAAGTAGTGTTGGTAGGTGGTTCTACCCGTATACCATTGGTACAGCAAAAGATAAAAGAGTTTTTTGGAAAAGAACCCCACAAAGGCGTAAACCCAGACGAGGTAGTGGCAGTGGGTGCTGCTATACAAGCTGGTGTTATCACGGGTGAAGTAAAAGATATATTGCTAGTGGATGTAACACCTCTTTCTTTAGGTCTTGAAACACTTGGCGGTGTTATGACTACTCTAATCCCAAGAAATACACCTATACCTTATAAGAAGTGTGAAGTATTTACCACTGCATCAGACAACCAAACAGAGGTAGAAATACATGTACTCCAAGGTGAAAGACCTATGGCCAAAGACAACAAATCCCTTGGTAGATTCACCCTTACAGGTATACCCCCAGCCCCAAGAGGTGTACCTCAAATAGAAGTCTGTTTTGATATAGATGTTGATGGTATACTCCACGTCACTGCCAAAGACAAAGCCACTGGCAAAGAACAATCTATAAAGATACAAGCCTCTGGCGGTCTTTCCAAGGATGATATAGAAAAGATGGTAAAAGAAGCCGAAATGCACGCAGATGAGGACAAAAAGAACAAAGAGCTTATAGAAGCGAGAAATAGGCTAGATTCTTTGATATACAATCTTGAAAAGCTTTTAAACGAACAAAAGGACAAGATACCCCAAGACCTTGTTCAAGAAGCAGAGAAAGAAATATCAGATGCCAAACAAGCCCTAAACTCCACAGATAAAAACACCATAGAAGATGCATACAATAAGATTCAAAACGTATCCAACAAAATAGCTACACATCTATACTCTTCTAACCCCTCTGATAACCAAAATCCACCAGACGAAGGCTTTAACGCAAGACCTGTATAAAACTAAACACCCAAATAGCCCTCTGCTTCTCGGGGGGCTTTATCTTTATCTAGAGCATCTAAGAAACAAAATACCAATTTCTGATATAATGAATAGGTTATGGAAAAACTTGTTATAGTAGGCGCTCAGTGGGGTGACGAAGGCAAAGGAAAGATTGTAGACTTACTATCAAAAGATTACGAGACCGCAGTAAGATATCAAGGGGGCAACAACGCAGGTCATACTGTTATAGTTGACAATAAAAAATATATATTGCATTTAATACCTACGGGCATATTGCACAAACATACGAAAGGTATTATAGCTCAAGGTATGGTAATAGACCTTGAGGTTTTAAACAAAGAGATAAAAAGTCTAGAATCCTTAGACATTCAAAATAGACTATTCATAAGCGATAGAGCCCATATAATCCTTCCTTATCATAAAATTTTAGATGGGCTTTTTGAGAAAAAATCAAACATAGGTACCACGCTAAAAGGCATAGGTCCCACGTACATGATGAAGTATGCCAGAAAAGGTATAAGGATGGCGGATTTAAAAGACGAAGACACATTTTATAAAAGGCTTGAAGAAAACATAGAATTTACGAAAGAAATATGCGAGAGCGTTTACAACGAGAAGTTTGAGCTTGAAAAAGAAAAGATAAGAGAAGATGTTTTTAGGCTTTTAGAACCTATAGAAAAAAATATTAAAAATACTCTTAAAATCATACAAAACTCAAAAAGTGTGATATTTGAAGGAGCTCAAGGAGTGATGCTTGATATAGACATAGGCACATATCCTTATGTTACATCCTCAAATTCATCTACATTGGGACTTTCAAATGGCACTGGACTTCATCCTAAGTACTTTAGCGATGCAAAGTTTGTGGGTGTATCAAAAGCATATACCACTAGGGTTGGCTCTGGTCCTTTCCCCACAGAGCTCAAAGATGAGGTAGGAAACGCCTTAAGAGATTTTGGGCATGAATATGGTTCTACCACTGGAAGACCAAGAAGATGCGGATGGCTTGATTTAGTAGCTTTAAGATATGCTTGTGAGACCAACGGTTTTGATGAAATCATACTCACCAAGCTAGATGTTTTAGACAATTTTGATGAGATAAAAGTATGTGTAGCTTACGATGGATTTAACGAGTTTCCCTCTTCTTTAAAAGATATGGAAAATATAAAACCCATATATAAGACATTAAAAGGATGGAAACAAAACACAAAAGCCCTAAAAGACAAAAGCAAGCTTCCAAAGGAAGCTCTTCAATACATCATGTTTATAGAAGATTTTTTAAATGTAAAGATATCTATGCTATCCACTGGCCCAGCTAGAGAAGACTTTTTATATTTATAATATAAAAGAGTTTTAACTTTCATCAAATTTTCATCTTTTTTTTATTATATTAAAATCATCAAAACTTTTAAAGGAGGTTAGACCCATGAAAAAGTTCTTATCAATGCT
>CAZTLC010000119.1:0-3492 GCA_964614295.1 uncultured Aquificaceae bacterium
TGTATCTTTTAATACTTCTTCAAATGTACTATTTTCCGTAATTACTTTTGTCACCATATATTTACTATTGGTCTATGTTTATGTTACTACTATGGTAAAGAAAGTAAAAGAATATGAGGATGTAGAGCCATCATCTTCCACACCACCATCTCCAAGCGGTGTGAATGTAGGAATGGCTGCCAATAAAACTACTTTGGACGATAACAACAGAATTTCTTAAGGAGGATAGCTATGGGTATATTACCTGATGGACTTTTTACACTGCAAGGTCTTTGGTTTCTTTTGGCAGGAGTATTTCTCATTGGATACTCCATAACAGATGGGTTTGACCTAGGAAGTTCTTTTCCTATGATATTTATGAAAAACGAGCATGATAGGATAGCACTTTATAATTCTGTAGCTCCTGTTTGGGATGGAAATGAAGTTTGGCTTATAGCTGGTGGTGGTATGCTATTCGCTGCCTTTCCTACAGTATATGCTGCTTCGTTTTCTGGCTTTTATATAGCTATTCTGCTTGTCCTCTGGGCTTTAATAGGAAGGGCTGTGGCTTTTGAATATAGAAACAAAAGGGAATCCATGGCTTGGAGACATACTTTTGACTTTATATACTGGGTTGGTAATGTACTACCAGCTATTCTCTTTGGAGTAGCTGTAGGAAACGCTGTAGTAGGAGTTCCTATTGACAAAGACGCAGTATATCACGGAACATTTTTCACACTTTTAAGACCAGTGCCTCTTGCGATGGGATTAGTAAGCTTTTTCATGTTCGCAATGCATGGAGCCGCTTATTTATTGCTAAAGACTGAAGGTGCTGTTTTTGAAATGGCTAAAAAATATGCCAATATAAGTGTAATAGGATATGTGTTAGCAGTTCTTCTAACTAACGTCCTTGCTATAAGCGAAGCTCCTTACCTCTATAAGAATTACTTTGAATATCCTATACTATTTGCAATACCTCTTCTTATGTTCTTAGGGGTTATTTTATATGTATATATGCTAAAATCTGGGAAATATGATAAGATAGTATATATCTCTGGCTTGGTCAACGCTTTTACCGTTTTAAACGTTGCCTGCGCTTCATTCCCAGTGCTTATGCGCTCAAGCATAAATCCTGAATATAATCTTACGGTATTCAATGCGTCTTCTTCCACTCTCACTCTTACTGTAATGTTGATAGTAACAGTAATACTCATGCCTATAGTGCTATTTTATACTAGGTATGCCTATAAAGTATTTAGTGGCAAAGTAAGTGGAGAAAAAAGCTATTATTGATGTTAGAAAGCGCGTCTTGATGCAACCATTCCTATCCTTCTTTTACCCCTCTTTTTTGAGGGGGCTTTCTTAATTAGAAATTAAGATAATATCTATAAAGATATTATCTATGATAAGAAGCATATATAAATATAAATATCTAGTATTACTAAACTTTTAAGAATTTAAAAGCTTTGCTAGATAGTCTTTGAGATAATCTATATTATAGTTAGCAACAGATGAAACTGGTATAAAATCAATCGTTTTCTCTTTGCTCAATCTTTCTAAAAGCGTTAAACTTTCACTATTTGCTATATCGTATTTTGTACCAACTACAGCTTTAATTTTTTGTATTAGGCTTTTATCATAAAGAGAAAGTTCATTGACAATGACATGGAAATCTCTTACAGGGTTATCGGTGCTTAAATCTATAGCTATTACAAGATATTTTGAACGCTCTATATGTTTTAGAAAATCAAGACCAAGACCAGCTCCCTTGTGGGCGTTTTCTATGATACCTGGTATATCAGCAATTGTAAAAGATTTATCATCTATTTTCAAAACACCAAGTTCCGGATATAATGTAGTGAAAGGATAGTTTGCAATTTTTGGATTTGCATTGGTAAGAACTGACAAAAGTGTTGATTTACCAACATTTGGAAGCCCCACTATACCTAAATCTGCTATAGTTTTCAATATGAGGACAAGCTCTTTTTCTTCTCCCTTTTTCCCATAGGTAAACTTCCTAGGAGTTTGATTTGTAGATGTTGCAAAGCGTGCATTGCCAAAACCACCCTCACCGCCTTTTGCCACTATACACCTTTGGCCATGTTTTATCAAATCACAAAGGATATAGCTTTTATATTTATCTATCACTATAGTACCTACTGGGACTTTTATGATAATATCTTTGCCATTTTTACCGTGCTGGTTTTTTGGTTTACCATGTTCCCCATTTTGAGCTACAAAGTGTCTTTTATATTTAAAATCTAAAAATGTCGTTTTTGAATAATCTGCTTCAACAATCACAGAGCCACCCTTTCCACCATCTCCACCAGCAGGCCCACCATAAGGTCTATACTTCTCTCTTAAAAAATAAACCCCACCATTTCCACCATCACCTGCTTTTACTTTTATCTCTGCCGTATCTATAAAATTTGAGCTCAATGTCTATTATAAGCCTTTATGTATAACAAACTCTGCCAAATCCACCAACCTTGTTGAATATCCCCATTCGTTGTCATACCAAGCCACTACATGAACTAAATTTCCATTTACATAAGAAAGCTCCGCATCAAATATGGCAGAGTGCGGATTGCCCACTATATCCATAGAAACTAGGGGCTCCTCAGAGTATTCTAAAATATCCTTAAGATAAGTTTCTGAAGCTCTCTTAAAAGCTTGATTTAATTCAGCTATATCTTTTGGTGGATTTTTTAATATAGCTGTTAGCTCTATAATAGAGCCGTCCATAGTGGGTACTCTTCTAGAAGTGCTTCCAAGCTTTCCCTTTAAATGAGGTAAAACTTCTATTACAGCTTTTGCAGCACCTGTAGTAGTAGGTATAATATTCACTGCTGCAGCCCTTGCCCTTCTTAAGTCTTTATGAGGTAAATCCAATATCCTTTGGTCGTTGGTGTATGAATGCACTGTTACCATGTAACCATTTTCTATACCAAACTCTTTATCCAATACATAACAAGTAGGTGCCATACAGTTGGTAGTACATGATGCATTTGATATAATATGGTGTTCAGCTGGATTATAATGCTCTTGATTTACGCCAAGAACTATTGTTATGTCTGGATTTTTACCGGGAGCAGATATTAGCACTTTCTTAGCACCAGCCAAAAGATGCTTTGAAGCACTTTCCTTATCTCTAAAAAGCCCAGTAGATTCTATAACCACATCAACACCAAGGTCTTTCCATGGCAACTCAGCTGGATCTCTTTTTGCGAACACTTTTATAACTTTTCCCTCTACCACTAAAGAATCTTCTGTATAAGACACGTTTTTGTGCCATATTCTATGAACAGAGTCATATTTTAATAGATGTGCTAAAGTTTTCGTATCTGTTAAATCATTTATGGCTACCACATCTAAGCCTCTCTCAAAGGCTATTTTAAAAAATGTCCTACCAATGCGCCCAAAGCCGTTTATAGCTATTTTAACACTCATACTTTTAATTATAAGATATTTTTATGAAATTTGTATTAAGATTTAATGAATAAGCCAAGTATG
>CAZTLC010000120.1:0-3473 GCA_964614295.1 uncultured Aquificaceae bacterium
TTTTAATATCTTTAGCTCTAGTTCAGATAACTCATATTCTTTTCCATCAAACACAAATTTCATCTTTTAATTCTTTGTAAAGGGGGAAAGCCTCACACAAACTTTTTACTTCCTCTCTTGCTTTTTGAATGGTAGCCTCTGAGTAATCTTTTAAAACCTTAGATATTATCTTGGCTATAATTTTCATTTGTTCTTCTTTCATACCTCTTGTAGTAAGGGCAGGAGTTCCTATCCTTATACCGCTTGTCTTTGTTGGTGGTAATGGGTCAAAAGGTACTGCGTTTTTGTTTACCGTTATACCTGCTTCTCCTAGCCTATTTTCTGCTTCTTTTCCAGTGAGACTTATGTTTCTTAAATCCACCAACACCATGTGAGAATCCGTTCCACCAGTAAGTACGTTTATACCCTCTCTTAAAAGCTCTTCCGCTAACACTTTGGCATTTTTCACCACTTGAGCAGCGTATTCTTTAAATTCGTCACCCATAGCTTCTTTAAAGCAAACAGCTTTTGCCGCTATCACATGCATCAAAGGACCACCCTGAATACCCGGGAATACGCTTTTATCTATATCTTTCGCAAATTCTTGTTTTGTTAATATAAAACCGCTTCTTGGCCCTCTTAAAGTCTTATGGGTGGTAGATGTTACAAAATGAGATACCGCCACAGGATTTGGATACACTCCTCCTGCCACAAGACCAGCATAATGTGCCATATCCACCATAAGATATGCACCTACCTCATCAGCTATCTCTCTCATCTTAGCCCAGTCTATGATACGAGGGTAAGCAGAAGCCCCACCTATTATTATCTTTGGTTTGTGTTCTTTAGCCAACTTATACATCTGGTCATAATCTATAAGGTAATCACTTTCTCTAACACCATAGTAAACGGCATTGTATATTTTTCCAGAAAAGTTTACAGTAGCCCCATGTGTCAAATGACCACCATGAGCCAAACTCATACCAAGTATTGTATCACCAGGTTTTAATACTGCCATATAAACTGCCATATTTGCTTGAGAACCAGAGTGTGGCTGAACGTTTGCATGCTCTGCTCCAAAAAGCTCTTTTGCCCTTTGTATAGCTAAATCTTCTACCACATCCACATATTCACATCCACCATAATAACGCTTATGTGGCAAACCTTCTGCGTATTTGTTGGTTAAAACAGAACCTTGAGCTTCCATTATTTCAAGAGATGTAAAGTTTTCTGAAGCAATCATTTCAAGATAAGAGTTTTGTCTGTTTAGCTCAGATACTATAGCATCGTATATTTCTTTGTCTTTAGCTTTTAAAAGCATAAGAAACCTCCTTAAGCACCTATTTGGTAATATTCAAAACCTAAACTTTGCATCTTTTCTTTGTTGTATTGATTTCTACCATCAAAGATGATAGGATTTTTTAGCCTTTTCTTCATCTCCTCAAAATCTGGACTTCTAAACTCCTTCCACTCGGTGATAAGAAACAAAGCATTTGCATTGTTGAGGGCATCGTATTTACTTTTAAAATAAGATATATTTTGGTTGTCTTTCAAATAGAAATTTTTAGCTTGTTCCATAGCTACTGGGTCATAAGCTTGTATCTTAGCACCTCTTTTTGTAAGTTCGTTTATGATAACTATTGAGCTAGCCTCTCTCATATCATCTGTTTCTGGCTTAAAACTAAGTCCCCATACCGCAAACACTTTATCCTTCAAATCCTCACCAAAACGTTTTATAGCTTTTTCTACAAGCACTTTTTTCTGTCTTTCATTTACATCTTCTACAGCTTTTAGTATCTGTGGCTCATATCCTACATTTTCGGCTATCTTGATAAGAGCGTTTACATCTTTTGGAAAACAACTACCACCATATCCACATCCAGGATATATAAAATGATATCCTATCCTTGGGTCAGAGCCTATGCCTATCCTAACTTTATTAACATCCGCCCCTACTCTTTCACATATATTTGCTATCTCGTTCATAAAACTTATTTTTGTAGCAAGCATAGCATTTGCAGCATATTTTGTCATCTCAGCAGATTTTACATCCATAGCTATAAATCTCTCGTGATTTCTTGTAAAAGGAGCATATAGTTCTTTCATCAACATCATAGCTTCTTCAGAGTCAGCACCCACTACTACCCTATCCGGTTTCATAAAATCTTCTACAGCGGCTCCCTCTTTTAAAAACTCCGGGTTAGATATCACATCAAAGGTAAAATTCAATCCTCTTTTATCTAATTCTTCTTGTATAACCTCTCTTACTTTTAAAGCAGTACCCACTGGCACAGTGGATTTATTTATAACATATTTATGTCTATTCATGTATTTACCTATATCTCTTGCAACATTAAGAACATGCTTTAAATCAGCACTTCCATCTTCTCCCATCGGTGTGCCAACAGCTATAAAGATAATATCCGTATTCTCTACCACATCTTTTATATCGGTGGTGAAAAATAACCTTCCTTGAGAGGTGTTTCTTTTAACAAGTTCTTCTAAGCCTGGCTCGTATATCGGTATTATACCTTGCTTTAGTTTTTCAATCTTATCTTTGTCTATATCCACACAGTAAACTTCATTGCCCATTTCAGCAAAACAAGTACCTGTCACAAGGCCTACATACCCAGTACCAACAATTGATAGTTTCATAGCTTTTATTATATCATTAACTTAGTGATGATAACACTTGTTTATCTATTTCAAAATTTGAGATTACTTCTTGAACGTCATCAAGCTCTTCAAGATGTTCTAATAAGTTTAAAAGTTTCTTTGCAGTATCAGTATCTTTTATTTCAACTGTGGTATTTGGTATAAGTGTAGTTTTTGCACTTTCTATATTAAAACCTTGATGAGCAAGGGCATCCTTTACAGTATAGACATCTTTAGGATTTGTATATATTATAAACGTGTCTTCTGTATTTTCAACATCATCAGCCCCAGCTTCCAACGCTGCTTCTATGAGCTTCTCCTCTTCAACAGATTCTTTTGGGATTTCTATAACCCCTTTTTGTTCAAACAGATAAGATACGCATCCAGAAGAACCTAAATTACCACCATGTTTTGAGAATGCATGTCTTACTTCGGATGTTGCCTTGTTTCTATTGTCTGTAGCTACTATAACCATGATGGCTGTGCCACCTGGTCCATATCCTTCATATATTATCTCCTCTAAGTTTCCTTCTTTATCACTACCAGCACCTCTTTTTATAGCTTTTTCTATAGTGTCTAAAGGCATACTAACTTTTCTTGCAGCTTCTATAGCCATCCTAAGTCTTGGATTTGCATTTTGGTCTGGTCCTCCAAGCTTTGTAGCTACGGTGATTTCTCTTATAAGTTTTCCAAAGATTTTGCCTTTTTGTGCATCAACTTTTGCTTTTTTATGTTTAATCTGAGCCCAATGACTATGTCCTGCCATATTCTAAACTCCTATTTATTAAATTTCCCAATTTTTAGGATACTTCCATACTTCATAAGTTCCCATATCATCT
>CAZTLC010000121.1:0-3456 GCA_964614295.1 uncultured Aquificaceae bacterium
TAAGATTATGCTCCAACATATTTTAATTATACTAAATTACTCCTCAAAAGACAACACAATATGCTAACTTCATATTGCGTCAAAACTCAAGGTTTTTTATAGACACTTCAAATTGCCTATACTCATTTGGTAAAGTTATATGAAATTTGCTAAGCCTTTCTTTTATAAACACCAGCTGATATCTACCATCCAGCCAATAAAGCCCTCCTACGGCATCTTTATTCTTCAAAAGACTTTCAAAATCCAGTGCAAAATAAGGCTTGCCAAAAGCTGCTATAGAAGAATCAGATATTATCATATCAGCTTTGTTACAGTATACGGTCGCTGTTGAGTATTTAAGATAAGGTATTATATTTGATATGTTTATCCCTTCTGGACAAAGGCTAGGATGGCTCTTTCTTGTTATCGCTCTTGCTATAGCATCTATCAACCTTGCCTCTATAACGTATGGACTTTCTATTCCAAAAGCCAAGAAACTACAAATTAAGAAGACCAAAAAAACACGCATTAAAACAATCTCTCTACGCTAAAAGAGAATGTGGTAGGATAAGCATTTACATTGTATATTCCGGTAGGGGTTCCATCGGAGTCATAGGTAATAAGTGGTATCTTGTAGGAACTGTTTAGTATGTTTTGAGCTTTTAAAGATAAAGAATAAACTGGGTTTATGTGATAAGTCACAACACTATCCCACATATAAGTAGGCGCTTCATGGAATCCAAAATACCCATCAAAAGCGTTTCTGTATATAAGCTCGTTGTAAAAGCTAAATTTTTTGTATTCGTTGAAAAGCCCAATAGAAAGTCCTTGATTGGGAGATGTATAGGGTTTATTTATCTTATTTATAAAATAATTAAATTGTATCTTGTTGTTATAGTTTATATTATATACATCAGATATCCAGAAAGTATTTATATAAAAAGGGTCTGGGTCGTTATAATAACCGTAAGGATAGTTAAAGCTTGGCTCTATAGCATCTTTCATATCTATGTAAGCATATAAAAACCTAAGCTTATTTTTCTTGTAAGTATAATCTGTTTCAAAACTAAGTCCTTTATACTTTGTATCCGAAATATGGTAAGGGCTATTTATAAAATAATAAAAAGTAGGAGGTGTATAAGTCTTATATAAAAAGCCTTTAAACGATACATTTTGTGTAGGTAGCAATATATAACCAATCCTAGCAGAATAGTTACCGTTTTTTGATGCCCCGTTATAGGTATATTTATCAAACTTTAAATCTCCTATAAGAAGATTTTTATCATTTATATTAAACATATCCTCCAAATATACTGTGTAATAGTTTCTATGAATATCTGGATTTTTTATCACGCCACTTACAATACCTTCATAATGTGTGTTATCTAACCCCACATAATTAAACTGGAAACCAGAACCCAATATAAGCTTATTTCTTTTGGTGCTAAAGGTTTTTATAATATCTCCAGAGTATCTATAGTTATATAAGTTAAAGTAATAGTAAAAAGGTGCTATCCCTTGGTTTAAAGCTTTTGGAATATAAAGAGGTGATGCATTATCGGAAAGCTCATCAAAATCTCCATGTTCAAAGGTAAATCCAAGATGGATTTTTAGACTTTTATCAAAATAGTCTGTAAAAGAGATATAAGCATTTTGGTTTTTGTTTATACCACCTACGGAATTGTAAAACTCGTCGCCCATAAATACGTTTTGTCTTGATTTCATAGCACCTATATCAATATGCCAGTTTGAGAATCTTGTTATACCCTTGTGGTTAAGATTTAAGAAAAGATATTGCTTAAAAGCGTTCCTTGAATGGTTTATATTGTATACGTTAAATTTTGGAAAAGCCTCATAAGTTTGGTCAAACATAAAAGAGTATGAAAAGTGCTTGTTTATAGGTTTTGCACTAGAAAAGGATAGACTGTAGCCACCTCTGGAATCTGCACTAATCCTCAAAGAAGATACATTTTCTCTTGATGGCTTTTTAGTATAGAGCTTTATAATAACTAGCTTAGGTACATTGCCAAGAATGACAGAAGCAGGCCCAAGGTATATTTCTATGTGGTCTATATCCTTTAAAGGATAATCTCCGTATACGCTAAAATCTGACATAGGAGTCATATTTACAAGGTGGTCATTTATATAAAGCGCAAACTGTTCGTGATAATCATAAGCAAACCCAGCCACAGTCATAGAATAGTTCCCACTTTCATTAAGCCCATAATCAAACATCGGTATAGTCCTTAAAATATCTTTTAGTGTATAGGCTTGCATTTGTCTTATATCTTGGCGGGTAAATATTATCCAATGCCCCAAACTCTCTTTACGGGTTTTATGAGATAAGTCTGAAGCTTTATTGTATAAGCTCAAAAGCTTGTTTACATTTTGAGAAAAAGAAAAAGAAAACAATACAAAAATGAATAAGATTGTTCTATACATTCTCCTCGTAAACCTCTACCTTATTTCTTCCCTTCCCTTTAGCCTTATAGAGGGCTATATCAGCTTTTTTGATACAATCTTCAAAGTTTTCCGCTTTTAAGCAAACCCCTATAGAAATCGTTACCTTTAAAATCTTATCCCCCACAGGTATTTCTAAAGATTCCACTTTCATCCTTATTCGTTCCAATGTATTTACACACTTTTTTGATATAGCACAATCAAGCATTATCAAAAACTCCTCACCACCATATCTCAAGACTATATCGTTTTCTCTTATTGAACTTTTAATAGTGTTTGCCACCTCTTTTAAAACTATATCACCAACATCATGGCCATATGTATCATTTATCCTCTTAAAATAATCTATATCAGCCATAGCTATCACCATACCATCTTTAAATTCTTTTGCTAAATCTTTTAAAATTTTCCTATTTGGTAGGGTGGTTAAAGCATCCGTATAAGAGGAAATTTTGTAATATCTTGCTTTTAAAAACAATATCAGCATCATTATCAAAACTGCTATGGACACCAAGTCTATAGATATTATAGTAATTCTTATATGCCTTACATCAGAAACCAACTTTTTAAGAGTGCTAAGTTTATAGTCCACCACCACGACACCTTTATAAACCTTTCCATCGTAAGAAAGTTCCATCGGATAGTATATAGAAAAGCCTACATCAAACAAAGTATTATGATACTTGACTTGAGGCAAGTTTGTACTTATAGCTTTTAGAATAGCTTGCTTTTCTTGGCTATTTGGCATAAAAAGCCTTGGCGTATGTGTTTTAGAATGCGGTAAATCTTTTATACTGTAAAATAATCCATTTTTATATAAAAGCACAAAAATTCTCTTAATATCCTTAGATAACATGATAGAAAGATATTCATCAAGCTTTTCATAAGGTTTATCCTTTATTTTTTGGGATATATTTTGAAGCGTTGCCTCCGTTTGATTGTAAACCACCTGTATGATTGATTGGGATAATCTATTTTGTAGACTATAAAGCTGATTTGATATAAATATAATAATAA
>CAZTLC010000122.1:0-3447 GCA_964614295.1 uncultured Aquificaceae bacterium
ATACAAAGTTTTTAAGATTTTGATATAATAATAGATTAAACTGCACTCTAATCAAAAAGGGTCGTTGGTGAAAACTGACGCTAAGATTAGAGGAGGTTAAAAAACCCTTTTGGAGGTATGTTTATGTCTGTGAGTATGAAAGACCTTTTGGAAGCTGGTGTTCATTTTGGACACTCTAAAGGAAGATGGAATCCTAAGATGGCACCTTACCTTTATGGTGTAAGGAACAATATCCATATCGTAGACCTTGGTAAGACGGTGCTATATCTTGAAGAGGCTTATAACTTTGTATCCGATGCGGTATCAAAGGGTGCTGAAGTGCTTTTTGTAGGTACGAAGAAACAGGCAAAAGATGTCATCATGGAAGAGGCTTTAAGATGTGAGTCTTTTTATGTGAATGAAAGATGGGTGGGTGGTCTTCTTACAAACTTTAAAACTGTAAGAAAAAGTATAGCCAAGCTCCGTCAGTTAGAACGCATGGAAAAAGAAGGTGTTTTTGAGGTTTTACCAAAAAAAGAAGTGGTGATGATGAAAAGGGAGATGCAAAGGCTTCAAAAGCTTTATAAAGGTATAATAGATATGGATAGGATACCAGACATAATATGGGTGGTGGATACCAACAGAGAGCACATAGCTGTTACGGAGGCAAGGAGGCTTGGTGTAAAAGTTGTGGCTATAGCAGATTCAAACTGCGACCCTGATGAGATAGATTATCTTATACCTGGAAACGATGATGCTATAAAGTCTATTAAGCTTTTAACATCAAAGATAGCTGATGCTGTTATAGATGGCAAGCAAAGAAGAGAGGCTTCTGTGGTATCTGAAACTTCCAAGAGAAAAGTTGTGGTGGTGGCAGAAGAGGAAAAAGAGTTATTTGAAAAGGCTATGGCGATGTCTGAAAAGTATGAAGATATAGATAAAGATAGTGTAGATTATTAATTAGGAGGAGAAGTTTATGGCGATTAGTTCTGAAGATGTTAAGCTTTTAAGAGAGATGACCGGGGCTGGTATGCTTGATTGCAAAAAAGCCCTTGAAGAGGCTAACGGCGATGTAGAAAAGGCTAAGGAGATACTTAGGATAAAAGGTTTGGCAAAGGCTGATAAAAAAGCTTCAAGGGAAACCAAAGAAGGCCTTATAGTGGCTAAGTCTTCACCTTCAAAAGGTGCCATGATAGAACTTGCTTGTGAAACGGACTTTGTAGCTAGAAATGATTCTTTCAAAGAACTTGCCAACAAAATCCTTGATTATGTGTTTGAAAATATAAAAGATACAAACGGTGAATCAAGGGATGCTTCAATACTTCAAGGCAAGATAGACAACATCACCATAGAGGAACTTTTAAAAGAAGCTATAGCAAAGATAGGTGAAAATATCCAGTTAAAACGCTACTGTGTTGTTGAAGGCGCTAACTTTTCATATATACACGGTGGTGGTAGGATAGGGGTGTTGTTGTCTTACGAAGGAGATAATGTAGATACTGTAAAAGATGTGGCTTTGCAGGTGGCTGCTATGAGACCAGAGTTTTTATCTCCTGAGACTGTACCTCAAGATGTTTTAGAGAAAGAAAAGCAGATTTACAAAGAGCAAGCTAAAAAAGAAGGTAAACCAGAAGATATGGCCGATAAGATAGCCCAAGGACGTTTGAAGAAGTTTTTTGAAGAAAAGACACTTCTTAACCAAAAGTTTATAAAAGATGAGAAAAAGACCATTCAAGATTATATAAAAGCCAACAATGTGACTATAAAAGGTTTTTGCAGATTTGAAATAGGCACATGAGATATAATAGAATACTTCTAAAGATATCTGGTGAGGCTCTGGCTGGGGGCCAGGGTTTTGGTATAGATAAAGATGTTTTAACAAACTTTTCCAACGAGATAAAAGAGGCTTACGATACAGGTGTTCAGATAGCCATTGTAATAGGTGGTGGAAATATATTTAGAGGTTTAAAAGCCCAAGCTAGTGGTATGGATAGAGCTACCGCTGATTATATGGGTATGCTTGCTACCGTTATAAACGCTTTGGCTATGCAAGATACATTAGAAAGGATTCATGATATACCCACAAGGGTATTATCAGCTATAGAGATGAGGCAAGTGGCAGAACCTTATATAAGAAGGAGGGCTGTTAGACACCTTGAGAAAGGAAGGATAGTGATATTTGCAGCTGGTACTGGAAATCCATTTTTTTCTACCGATACTGCAGCTGCTTTAAGGGCTGCTGAGATAAATGCGGATGTTATGATGAAGGCTACTAAGGTGGATGGTATATATACCAAAGACCCAGCAGTTTATACCGATGCAGAGCTTATAAGAGAGATATCTTATATAGATGTTATAAGCAAAGACCTGAAGGTGATGGACCATACAGCTATAACCCTTTGTAAAGAAAATAATATAGAGATGGTGGTTTTTAATATATATCAAAAAGGAGCTCTCAAGCGTATTCTTTCGGGAGAAAAGATAGGGACAGTGGTAAAGGCTTGATGTCAGAAAAACCTATAGCTCTTGCGGTAGGCAATTTTGACGGTGTTCATCTTGGACATCAACATCTTTTAAAAACCCTTGTATTAGAAGCCAAGAAAAGAGATTTAATTCCCTCTGTTTTGATGTTTGACCCACATCCATTAGAGGTTCTTGAGAAAGAGAGCGCTCCTTGTATTTTATCTACTATAGAAGAAAGAAAGGTATATATATTAGAGTTTGGCATTGAAGAGATTTTTGTAATAAACTTCACAAAAGACTTTAGCAATATCTCAGCAAGAGATTTTATAAAATATTATGTTTATGAAAAGCTAAATACAAAACTTTTAATAGTGGGATACGATTGGAGATACGGAGCTAAAAGAGAAGGTGAGTTTGAGCTTGCAAAAGAGATGGGGCAAACTCTTGGTTTTGATGTAATACCCAGTGAACCCTACAATGTGGATGGTCATATAGTAAGTAGTACACTCATTAGAAGGCTTTTGAAAGAGGCAAAACTTGATGAGGTTAAAAGATATCTTGGTAGAGATTACAGTATAAAAAGAGAGGTTATAAAAGGAAAAGGCCTTGGTGCTAAAATAGGTTTTCCCACCGCAAACATATCAAACACATCAAATATGTGTTTAAAAGAGGGTGTTTATGCTGTAAAAGTTGATAATTATCTTGGTGTAGCAAACTATGGTAAAAGACCAACTGTTGAAAATACAAAAGAAAATATATTAGAGATACATATAATAGATTTTAATGCTGATTTGTTGGGTAAAGTTTTAAATATAACGTTTTTAGGCTTTTTAAGAGAAGAAAAAAAGTTTAACTCAATAGAAGAACTAAAAACCCAAATTAAAACCGATATAGAGACTGCCAAGAGGCTATTTTCTTATTAGGCCATAAAGTCCGTAAGAGATTATAAAAGCATAGATTAAATCACCTAAAGGTTTTAAATATGTGTTAGCTTCAAAGGATATA
>CAZTLC010000123.1:0-3417 GCA_964614295.1 uncultured Aquificaceae bacterium
AATGTTTAACGCTGTTAGCTTATATTAAAAGCCTTGAAAATTTATGAGTTAAGGCTATAATAAATATGTGGAGGTAAAAACATATGTTTAGGGCTATGTGGACATCGGCAGCAGGTATGACAGCTCAACAGCAAAACCTTGATATTATATCAAACAATATGGCAAATGTGGATACGGTGGGTTATAAACAGCTTCAACCTGTATTTGACGACCTTATTTATCAGACAGTGAAAGACCCTGGTATGGAGACTTCTCAAAACTCTCAAAATCCCATAGGATATCAATTGGGGCTTGGCGCTTACATAGATGGTACTTATGGTATCTTTTCCCAAGGGAATGTCCAACAAACAGGCAATCCTTTAGATGTGGCTATACAAGGAAATGGATTTTTCCAAGTGGCTATGCCAGATGGTACTATAGCTTATACGAGAAACGGGCAATTTCAACTGGATGCAAACGGCGATTTGGTGACAGCGGATGGATATCTCATACAACCTCAAATCACCATACCTCCAAACGCTACATCTGTAAATATAGGTCCAGATGGTACAGTGGCGGTGACAATACCAGGTCAGCAGGGTGTGCAGGTGGTGGGTCAGCTTCAGTTGGCAAACTTTGTAAATCCAGCAGGGCTTAAAAGGATAGGCAACAACTTGTATGAGCAAACACAAGCTTCTGGAAACCCTATTGTATCAAACCCAGGTACTCAAGGATTGGGCACCCTTTTATCTGGTTATGTGGAAGCTTCAAATGTAAATATAGTAAACGAGATGGTAAACCTCATCATAGCTGAAAGAGCTTATCAATTTAACTCTAAAGGGATAACAGCAGCAGAAAACATGCTTTCTACGGCGGCAAACCTTTATACGGGTTAATGAAAAAAACCTTTTATAGTGTTTTTGTTTTACTACTTTTTTTACCTTTTTTGGGCTTTTCAAAAGAGATAATGTTTAGTCAAAAGTATATTGAAATTCTTGTTAAAAGCCAGATACAAAAAGAATACGGAGAAAATATAAAAGTTATTTCAGTAAATTCTTTTGTTTATAAACCTTTTGAAGTAGATTCCAAAGATATATCAATAGAGTTAAGAGTCCCGCCACTAAGTCCCAGCGCTTACGCTACTATAAATATAAATTCAGACAACATACTTCAAAAAACTTACAACGCTATAGCTTACATAGAGTGGAGAGTACCTGTCATAGTGGCGAAAAGGCTTATTACGAGAGGACAGATTATCACAAAAGATGATATTAAAAGCGCCGTTAAATATATTAGATTTGTGCCTCAGAACCTTGTGGTATCAAAAAGCCAAGTGATAGGAGCTACTGCTTTACAAAATATAGGCATAGGAGAACCCATAAGAACTTCTATGATAAGTATGGTGCCTGTTATAAGGTATGGCGATATCGTGAGAGTTATATACGATAATGGTTATATAAGGATTATCACGAAAGCAAAAGCTGTGCAAAATGGATATCTTGGTAAGTTTGTGAGACTTCAACCCCTTGACAACCCAAAAACCTTTATAGTGGGTAAAGTGATAGACAAAGACACAGTTCTTATAAGCCCAAATTCATATTAATTTCATGCAAAAATGGTAAAATTGAATAAGATGGATAGTAGTCTAAGTAAACTTGACAAGACCTTCTGGAAGGATTTTTGGCACATCTTAAAACCCTATTGGTTTTCTTCAGAAGAAAAGAAGAAAGCGTGGCTTTTGTTCTTTGTTATCGTATTTTTAAACCTTTTCCAGGTGTTTTTGAATGTGCTTTTTACAAAATGGTACAAAGTTTTTTATGATGCTTTACAACACTTTGATGAAAAGGGTTTTTGGAAAGCACTTTTAGAGTTTAGTATATTGGCTACGCTTTTTATAGTATCTGCGGTTTATGCCACATATCTTCAGCAGATGCTTCAGATAAAATGGAGAGCTTGGCTTACCTCTTTTTACATATCAAAATGGGTAAGCAACAAAAAGTTTTATCATATGCAGGTGATAGAACAAACCACAGATAACCCAGACCAACGTATAGCCGATGATGTAAATGCCTTTATAGGTCAGAGTTTAAGTTTATTTTTGGGTTTGATGAGTTCCGTGGTGACATTTTTCTCATTTGTAGGCATGCTGTGGATAATATCTGGTCCTATTAGTTTTAATGCTTTTCATATGAAAATCACAATACCAGCTTACATGGTATGGGCAGCTATAATATATGCTATAGTAGGTACTTATATCACCGCTAAAATCGGTAAACCACTGGTAAAGCTAAACTTTGACCAGCAGATGTTTGAAGCAAACTTTAGATTTGCCTTGATAAGGATAAGGGAAAATTCAGAATCGGTAGCTCTTTTAAATGCGGAAGAGAAAGAGCATCAAAACCTTATGGATACTTTTAGATACGTATTCCAAAACTATTGGCAGATAATGATAAGGCAGAAAATGCTTGGTTGGTTCACCTCTGGTTACAATCAAATCGCTATAATATTTCCAATACTGGTTGCTGCACCAAGATTTTTTGCCAAAAAGATACAACTTGGAGATGTGATGCAAATAGCAAGCGCTTTTGGTCAAGTCCAATCGTCTTTGTCTTTCATAGTAAACTCTTATTCTTCAATAGCCACATGGTATTCGGTAGTGGAAAGGCTTATTACTTTTGAGAAAAATATAAAAGCCATAGAAACCTCTCAGCATGAGAGCAAAATTGCTATATTACCAAGCCAAGATAGGCTTGTTATAGAAAATCTTACACTAAAAATACCCTATTCTGAAAAGCTGATAGTAAAAGATTTAAGTCTAACAATAGAAAGAAAAGAACACACTATTATAATGGGACCATCCGGGGTTGGCAAATCAACTCTTATCAGGGCAATAGCTGGTATATGGCCTTTTGGGGAAGGCACTATAAAGCTTCCGCCAAATCATATGTTTTTACCTCAAAAACCCTACTTTCCATATGAAAGCTTGAGAGCTATACTTCTATATCCATCTACAGATGGTAAATCTGTCCCCAACGAGTATTTAGAAGAGCTTTTAAATATAGTAGGACTTTCTTATCTTATCAAAGACTTAAATACGAAAAACTTATGGTCTCAGGTGCTTTCTCCAGGAGAACAGCAAAGTCTTAATATGGCAAGGGTTTTACTCCATGCTCCCGATTGGCTTTTTATGGATGAATCCACAAGCGCTTTAAACGAAGAAAAAGAAACATATCTTTACGCTCTTTTATTAGAAAGGCTAAAAAACCTCACCATAATAAGCGTAGCCCATAGAAAATCCTTAGAAAACTTCCATGTCAAAAAACTAATACTAAAAGAAGATGCTAAATATGAGATAATAACATTTAATAAGGCTTCAAGCCTGTTGTAAAGAAGGTTTTTATGAAAAACAAACGGTATAACCTATCAAAGGAGCTTTTT